>NZ_BAAKGN010000069.1:0-33614 GCF_059704265.1 Secundilactobacillus sp. MJ173 | reverse complement strand
CTGTTATTAGCATACTTTGTTCCAACGTTCATCGACCGCCTAGCAGAATACACTTGGTAGTCCAATTGAATTCCAAGCTTTTCCATCTCATCGTCAAGAACTTTTAAATGTTCCTTAGTAAAACCATTCGAAAGATAACCATAATTATCTGTCCAAATATACCAATCATCTTCCTGAAGATCGAGAGCCAAACTAATAGCGTGAGCAGTTGACTTCAAAATATCTGCGTGAGGATCCTTCACAACACGTGTCACAGTCGAGATACCCATCTCTGTTAGTTTACAAAACCTTTCTATGGAAAGATTCCGCTCCTTTAAGATATCACCTAATTTATTAAAGCAGATTTGACTTGGATTATTATTATTTTTCATTTTTTCACTCCCTCACCCTGAGAGTAACAACACGTTCAGCATAATTCAAGTATTAGTGTATGGTTGATTCACAATACGATTTAATCCTATTATGAAGGCAAATCAAATTGTATTATAGGTATAGACCAGTGCTGACTATTAACTGGTTTCGACACTCAAATTTCTAAAATTTGTTTCCTAGTAACCGCTTATTTTTTGGTGAATCAAAAAATCCTACCTCCATCAATTATGAAAGTAGGATTTCATCTGATATTTGCTAAATCTCTAGCGTTTCAATTTTTTATACCACTCAACCGTCCGCGCAAACTCCTCCTCAAACTCCGCAACCGCCTTCCACCCCAACTCCCTCTCAATCTTCGAACTATCCACCGCATACCGCCAATCATGTCCCAGCCGATCAGCGACATACTCGATTCGAGCTTCACTAATTCCCAGCTCCGCACAAATCAACCGCACGATTTCATTATTCGACCGCTCGTTGTGCCCGCCGATATTATAGACTTCACCAGCACGCCCACGACGCATCACTAAATCAATCGCCCGGCAATTATCCATGACGTATAGCCAATCCCGCACGTTCTCACCATCACCCTAGATTGGCAACGTCTTCCCTGCTAGACCACGGGTAATCGTCCGTGGTATCAGCTTCTCATGATGCTGCCGTGGCCCGTAGTTGTTCGAACTGCGCGTAATCGACACATTCAGGCCATAGGTTTCAAAGTAAGCTCTCGACAGCATATCCGCGGAAGCTTTGCTGGCTGAATAAGGTGAGTTAGGCTGCAACGGTGATGCTTCGGTAAAGGACCCCGTCTTTCCCAATGCACCATAAACCTCATCCGTGGATATCTGGATGAACTTCGACAGTCCTGCTTCTCTAGCAACATCCAGCAGTGCCATCGTCCCTTCCACGTTAGTCTGCACAAAGGTATCAGGATTCTCAATCAATCGATCAACATGTGATTCAGATATTAAAAAGATGCCCCTAAACCAATTGGATCAAGCGCATCTTTCTACAATTATTATTCAAAAATCCTATCAACAACTTTTAAAGCCGCCATAATAGTCTGATCCATATTAAAGTAACGATATTGACCTAAACGACCACCAAAAACGACATTCGGCATTTTTTGAGCCATTCCCTGATATTTCTTGTATAATGCATCATTCTGAGCGTTATTAACTGGATAATACGGTTCATCACCACGTGACCAATTCTGCGGATATTCTCTTGTGATAACTGTCTTTCCTTTTGCACCTTTTCCAAATTCAAAATGTTTATGTTCAATAATTCTAGTATACGGTGTCTTCGCATCAGTATAGTTCACAACCGCATTCCCTTGGAAGTTATCGACATCAAGTTCTTCCGTTTCAAACTTTAAACTGCGATATTCTAGTTCTCCAAGTTGGTAATTAAAGAATTGATCAATCATCCCTGTAAAAATAACTTTGTCAAAATTATTTAAATATTCTTCTTTGTTATCGTAAAAATCAACATTCGTATGCACATCAATCAATTTGTTATCTAATAACTTCTCGACAATCTGTGTATAACCGCCAATCGGAATGCCTTGATAAGCATCATTAAAGTAATTATTGTCGTACGTTAAACGGACCGGCAATCGTCTAATGATAAAAGCTGGTAGTTCAGTTGCCTTTTGTCCCCACTGTTTCTCAGTGTACCCCTTAACGAGTTTTTCATAGATATCACGACCAATCAATGAAATAGCCTGTTCTTCTAAATTAGAAGGCTTTTTGCCGGCCATCTCCTGACGTTGTTGATCTATCTTATTTTGTGCTTCTTGAGGAGTTTTAACCCCCCACATTTTATTAAAGGTGTTCATATTAAAAGGCATATTGTAAATCTCACCATTATAGTTAGCAATCGGACTGTTAGTATAACGATTAAATTCAGCAAACTGATTAATATAGTCCCAAATTTTCCTATTACTTGTGTGAAAAATATGAGCCCCATATCGATGAACTTGAATGCCATCAACATCTTCAGTATAAATATTTCCTGCGATATGATTTCTTTTTTCAATAACGGTTACATGATGGCCCCTTTTAGCTGCTTCGTTAGCAACAACCGCACCGAATATGCCGGCACCGACAACTAGTAATTTCATGATTTCTCCTCGTTTTTAAAGTTTAGTTTATTGCATTTTTAAACTCAGATAATGCTTCTTTCCAATTAATTATAGCAAAACCAGTCTCTTTAATTTTCTTTAAACTCATAACCGAATGCTCCGGTCTCGAAGCCTTCTGTGGAAATTCAGCGGATGTAACCGGCAGTACCTTTACATCCTTTTCCTTCAAAATCTCTTTAGCAAATTCATACCAAGTACATGAACCATCATTAGACAATTGATAAATGCCATACTCAACCTGATGTTCAACCGCATAAATCATAAATTCAGCTAATGTATATGTCCAAGTAGGCCTACCAACCTGATCATTAACCACTGTTAAAGTATCATGCGTCTCGGCTAACCGTAACATGGTAAACACGAAATTCTTCCCATATTGGCCGAATACCCACGATGTCCGGATAATGTAGTAGTTATCCATGATTTCACGAATAGCCTCTTCACCGGCTAATTTTGCCCGACCATACTCCGTTTGTGGATTAGTTTTGTCATCTACTTGATACTCAGACTCTTTTTTACCATCAAATACATAATCAGTGCTGATATAAACTAAAGTTGCTCCAGCATTTTTAGCAGCTTTGGCAACATTACGAGTCCCATCAACGTTAACGTTCCAATTAGCTTTTTTACCCTCATCTTCAGCCGGGTCAACCGCTGTGTATGCAGCACAATGAAAGATAACATCTGGTTTGATTTCATTAACCTTAGCTGTAACAGCATCATAATCAGTAATATCCATTTCTTTGGAATCGTAACCAACGAAATCTGCACCCTTACGTTCTAGCATCTTTGATAATTCAGTACCTAACTGTCCCTTTGAACCCGTTACTAAATACTTCATGATATAGTCTCCTCAAAATTATTCAAAAAAAGATTTGCCCCTCGACAAATCTCAATAATCATTATTTAGTCATATTCCAAAATTGTCAAATCAAGTGCAAAGCTTTGGACTTATTTTCATATTTAGTCTAGTAATAGTTAAAGGCCAAACACCAGTTCACTTTATAAGCAGCTAAGATAGTAAACGTCTTGTTCAATAGTTATGGACATCCCGAACAGCTAGAACCTGGATAATGCCGAAGTCATGCGATAATGACCTTTTGAAAATACATTCTTGGAAGAGCCCACTGTGGTCTCACTGCTACAACGTTCCCAAGAAGAATAAGAAAGTGCAAATAGTCATGAATTTCTTGAACCTCAGCTAGTTCTGCACACCTGCAGACTTTTTCTACATCTTATGAACATACTTTACAGCTTTTCAACAATCTGTTTAATATAATTAAAGTTATTGTACTTAATTTGACAATATTAATGATTATCTTTTTAATATTTTTTTTACTTCTTGCATTATATCAGCATGTAAACTAAACAATCCTATCGTATAAATTAAGATTCCCAATATAACTTCTATAATCAGCATTAGCCAAGTTGCAGGTAATTTTTGATTTAAAGTTAATACACAAATAAACATAATCAAACCCGAGAAGAGATACTTTCCAGTATCATTAAATAAGCTATTATAACTTATCTGCTTACGAATAGAGGATAGCTGATACATCGTAACAGCAGTCTCGGAAATAACTGTTGCGATAGATGCACCTACAGCACCCCATGCCAAAATCAAAGGAATATTTGCAATTAAATTAACTATAGCTCCAATCACCACCGAAGCTGTAAATTTTTTTGTTTGGTTTGTTGGCAATAAATATTGTGTGCCGATTGCATTACTCCATGCAATTAACAAAATAACTACTGATTCAATCATCATAACCGATATAACAGTATCAAATTTGCTAGTGAAAAATAAAGGGACAAAAGTTGGTGTAACAGCCATTAGCCCTAATGTCATCGGGACAGCGAGCGCGGTTACAAAAGAAAAACTTTTATAAAGAAACTGCTTTGTTTTTTCACGTTGACCATTTGCAAAAGCATTAGCAACATGTGGTAACATCACTGTTCCACTTGCAGTAACAACCGCCAACACCATTTTTACCATCTTATCAGATTGATCAAAATATCCAGCTGATCTCACTGAAATCATTGACCCTAGCATGGTCTTATTTAACACTAGATAAACTTGAGACGCGATCTGTGGAATGAACAGTAAGACAGCTGGCAAAAGATGTCGCCATAAGTTCAAATTTTGCCACTTCGGCGCACCTATATACCTTTTTAAGCTTGGAAATAATGTTAAATTACCTAGAAGTAATGATATTGACAATATCAAAATATAAATATCCAAATCAGCATAAGATTTCACTAAAACAAAAATACTAATTAACGTAATGATTTTTATAACAACATTTCTAAGAACGGTTACAGCAAAATTTTCAACGCCCATGAAAAACCATGATATATCAAAGGCAGCGGCAATAATGGATAAAGACTGAGCTAAATAGTATTTTTGATAATGTCCAATAAAAAATAGGAACACCACAAAAGCTAAAAAGGCAATTATGATTGTTACTATGCGCATAAAGAAGATTTCGTAAAAAGTTTGTGTTAGTTTATTTTGATTATCCCTGACAAAAGCCACTTGCTTATTACCGTATAAATTCACACCAATACTACCAAAAAAAATAAAGTATTGAACAATAGAACTTGTGTAAGAATTAATACCCACTCCGGTAGGGCCCAAAACACGTGCTAGGTATGGTGTGGTAATCAGTGGGACTAGAAGTACGAACAATTGATAGGAAGCGTTGTATAAATAATTTTTTACTACCCTCATGCGACTATTATTCTCCAAATTTTTGCTTGACAACCTTCGTTGTGATCGTATCTTAAACGCTCCAGTAGGCGAGAAACAACAGACATACATAAATTGTTGATCTTTTGCCCCCATTGCTTTTCAGTATTACCAGTAACAAATTTTCCATAAATATTTCCTACAGTGTGGTCAATTTTCTCTACCACCTTAACTTGCTTAACTTGATTGCCTAAATTGTCAGTCTCATGGACAAAAACTGCACTAAAAACTCTGGATTCAAAAACTAAAAATTTCATATGCTATCTCCATTTTTATCTTTTACATGGGTTGTTCTTCTTCCAAATCCAAAAAAAATAAGATCAAGAAGAATAGCAAAAAGAACATAATATATTAAATTAATTGTTATATTTTCATAAAACTTATTCGAGAAAAATGATAAAGCAATAAAACTTGAAATGTACCCATACAACATAATACCAATGGAAGTACTTTTGCTTATTTTCGTAAATTTCGCCCATAAATAAAGCGTTTCAGTAAGAATTGCCATTATGCCAGTTAATATTCCCAACCCCGTATAGCCAAAATCATACAGCCACGGATAAAAAGTAGTATAAACATTTCCAAGATTATAGCCATTAACGTACTGAAAGGGTAAATCCAGTTTACTATTTACTAAGTTAGAGTGAAAAATTCTACCAATAAAATGAATTTGATTCACAAAAGTCTGTTGACCCCAGATTCCCGTGTGAATAGGAAAAATAGTATTATTAATAAAAATATCAAGGTTTTTAATCTCGGCTCCTGTATAAATTGAAATATATTGAAACGTTGTCATTTCAGTTGTTCGACCTAAAAGCTTGGCTGACCACTGAAAAACTGAAATAACGAGTAAACTCCCAATTATCACGAAAATCAAAGACCAAAAATTAGTTTTTGGAACCCATCCTTCTTTTTGCTTTGCAAAGAAATAATAATATGCTACAAGAGCAACCAACACATAAATCAACTGCCCACGGGCACCTGATAATAAAGATGAACCAGCACCAAGTAACAGCGATAATAATAAAGGTATATTAATTTTCTGATCAAAAACAATCACTTTCATAAAATGATAACCAAAAAAAAGACCAGCAGAAAAAGTAAATCTTGACGCCCAAACTGCTAATCTCGGTAGCGTTATTGCAACTCCGGTATAGTTTGGTGCATTACTTGTATTTATTGCACTCACAGCTGCGGAAAGATTATGGATGCCAGTAACGCCAACAACAGATTTTGCAATTACAATTATTGCGATTACCTGGATAACATCAATAACAACCAAGGCTGAGTTCCAATGAAAGTGTTCGGATACTATTCCACTATTATCACTGTTTAATTCTTGCTTATTTACTTGCCTACGGTCAAACAATTTTCCCAAGATTGTTGCCACAAGTACAAACTCTCCCACTCCAAATATAATTACAAAATATGTTTTTAAACTGAGTGATAAAGACCAGTTTTTTTCGTTCACCCATGCCCAAATTGCTCCGAATAATAAAGCGCCAGTAAACAAAACAGATGGCGAAATAAGTTCTCTGTGATTAAAATAGTAGGCAACCAAAAATAATAGGACTAAAGTAATAACTAAATATATCAATGCTCAATTCTCCAATCGTATGACACAATCACAATAAAAATTTAAATTCAACACTCAAGTAATATCAAATGCGACAATCACCAAAGGTCAAATAACAAATCAACCAGCTGCCGAAAATCCAGAATACTTTACTTACTGTTTCCGATTAATTAATTCATAATATCCCCATATACCTTTTAATCGTGTATGTGATTCTATTAATCTCTTTTGTAAACACATAAAGGCACTAGCGCAATAAGTCTATCACGTAAGTGTCCTCTTTTGCGGGTATTTTTAGATTAAAAGGTTCTGAAATAGTTCATTTATCTACTTGATTTTTTCACTCTTTGATACCGCTGCCTCAATCCTTTACCTCTTACGTTAAAAAAATTGGGCCTACATTTATTGTTAGCCAAAGTTGATGTAGAACCAATTACTTGCTTCCTGGTACTATGCCGTGTTTGTAAGGATAAAATTACCCCGAACACTTCACTCTTCTACTAATAGTTCGTGATATAACAATATCGAAATCACTCGTCTAGAATAAAACTCTTATAATTAACTCAATTAAAAACTGCCAAGTCGTAATCAATTCAACTATACTTTCCAGAGACCATACAGACTAATAAAGCCACATTTTCAACTCACTAGATTTTATTTTGCACTTGTTGCATAAAGGGGTCAAGCTTTTTATGGCAAAACAGAGAAGGTTTCCCGATTGACTTGTACATATTACAATCTAACAACGTAAATATCACTGTTCAACTGAAGATTAGCGATATTGTTTATATTATTTTATTAATCAAAGCTTTAAAAACACTAAGAATCATATGAACAACGGTATCTCAGTGTATACACCAAATTTAATAGTAAATCAGCTTCATGTTACATAAGAGGCTATTGCACAATTTAAAATCAACTTTTTATTAGATAATTCAGGGATTCTCCCCTACTAGGGTTGCTTTTTGATAGAAAAGCATTACAATTGTATGTTACTTGGAGAGAACCAAAAAAGTAGAAACGAATTAACTTATTTTTAGGAGCAATTTAGACATGAAAATTGGGTCTGTTATAGTTACTTATAATCCAAACATTAATCAACTTAAGGGAAACATTACTTCCACCAGTAAGCAGGTTCAGAAAGTTATTGTTGTAGATAATGGGTCAAAGAATATTCAAGATATAGAAAGATTAATTAACTTATTTAAAAATGTTTCTTTGATGAAATTATCAGAAAACTTAGGTATTGCAAAAGCACAAAACGTTGGATTTAAGAAATTCAAACATGATTTATATGATTGGGTTTTAACCTTGGATCAGGATACAGTACTCCCTGACAGTTATGTCTCGCTGTTAATAGCCACTCTACCATTAAAAAATGTAGGAATTATTACAGGAGCCTATATTGATAGACAATGGGATCGTAATAAAATAGAGTCTGTGAGGAATGAAAGAAAACCCAAAATTCAAGTAATAAATAAAGTAATATCATCAGGGAATCTGGTTCTCGTCAATGCATGGCAGGAAGTTAAGGGTTTTTCAGAAGACCTATTTATTGATTTTGTTGATTATGATTTTGATTATAAATTAATAGAATCAGGGTATCAAATTTATAGAGATAATGTGATTGAATTTAGTCATGAAATAGGAAGTCCTATTCAAAATAGCTTGTTATCACATATATTATTAGTTAGCAAAAGAGATTTACATGATCATTCAGCACAACGTTTATTTTATTTAAATAGAAACAGAATAATTGTGATGAAAAGACATAGAAATTTTGGCTCTCCTTGGCGAACTTTAATTCACGAAATTCTCAATTTAAGAGAGGTATTAGTAATGACTTCGCCAAGGAGCAAAAAAATTAAAAGATCGCTTTCTGGAATAATTCAAGGGTTAATCCACAAATAACTAGAGGTAAAGATTAAAGCAATCAAATTAATCAGATATTATTTAAATAATTAACATAAGATGGGTTTACTCATTTTATTCTCAATATAACCAAGCCATTATTCAAATCAAGTAAAAAATCACCTCATCTTATCGATTACGATGAGGTGATTTTTATGCCTAGTTTTCGAACCAAGTTAATCACTCGTCATTTTTTGAGGAAATCATGATGGAATTTTCCTATTATCATTGGAGTTCCTACACTAAATAATAGAAAAAGAGAATTATATTTCAATGTAAATCAATCATTAACATTAAGAAATCCTTTCAATTTCGGGATTATAGAACACACCTGCTGTAGTTCCCTTAATGACCATCCAAGCTTTCAAAAATTTATTTTTCTTCCCATGAATCAGCAATTGACAAACTAAGGAAATTCTTCTAAAGATTTCAACAATTGCACTTTTCATACTAGCGTACTTTCTAACTACATAAAACAAGTTTCGATTCGAATAATAATATCGTTTAATACGAGTTACATCTTCTTCATCCATTATTCCCCCTCCACTATTTTGAGATGTTTTATGTGTAACCACAGAATTCAATGCACAATAATTATTTTGTTGTAAATTTGAAATCCTCAACGTATATTCGGTATCATCGCCCCAAATAAAAAAGTCGGTAATGGGCAATCCTACCTTTAGGATCATTTTTCTAGAAGTTAAAAAAGAAACAAATGTCGTTCTTAAAATTTTAATTAGTCCATTAGAAGTTTCCTGGTTCCAATCTTTCGTTGGTACCGGAATATTCATAGCACTGCCATCAATCCAACGTACATTGCTTGCCAAGAAACCAAATTTAACAATTTTATTAATTGGCTTCACTAGTTCAAATAAACTGTCTTTATTTGGAATAGTATCGTCATCCATAACCCAAACGAAATCTGAATTGCTCTTTTCCATATAGCTTCTAATGCCACGATTAAATCCGCCTGCTCCTCCAATATTTTTAGGCATATGAATGGGAATTATGTTGGAATGCCTTTTCATCATTTCATCTAGATACTCACGTGTGCCATCTGTAGAATTATTATCGATAATAAAAATATGCTTTAGTTTTATTGATTGTTGCAAATTTGCATCTAAACATTCTTTAAGTAGTTCTAATTTATTAAAAGTTACAATAACACTATCTACTGAATAATTTTCACTCATCATTATTTCCTCGCCTAACTAAATTTCCCCTTGAATTCAGAACACATTTCCTGGTTAAATATATTAAAATTAGCTGATATGATTCCTTGAAAATTCAAAAAAGTTTAAGTTAATCTTTTCGTGGAAACCTATCTAGGCCTAAAAAAACTCGATACCTTTATCCTTAATAAATTTCTCAGTAAACTCATCCAAGGATAGGATCCATCATATTATCTCTAAAGTTAACTAAGGTCTTACAGCTTTTGCATTCTTTACTTAATACCTTAAAACCTTAGGTTATAGTGGCCCTCAGAAACCATTATTAGCGGTTTGATATTAAGCACTCCACCAGTTTTAAAAAAGATTTGCCCTTCGACAAATCTTCACAATCATTATTTATGCTCACTAGCTGTGATTACTGACCGTTCTTAGCATATTTAGCTTCAACGGCAGTCTTCTCAGCTTTCCACCAATCTTCATGTTCACGATACCAATCAATGGTATGTTGAAGACCAGACTCAAAGTCCGTAAATTCTGGTTTCCAGCCTAACTCTTCACGCAATTTGGTTGAATCAATCGCATATCGTAAATCATGGCCAGGACGATCCTTCACTTGATCATAAGCATCGCTTGGTTGTCCCATCATCTTTAAAATCAATTCAAGAACTTCTTTGTTGTTCTTTTCACCATCGGCACCAATTAAGTATGTCTCGCCAATTTTTCCTTTGGTCAAAATATCCCAAACCGCACGTGAATGGTCATTAGTATGAATCCAGTCACGTACATTCTTACCAGTTCCATATAGTTTAGGACGGATACCGCTAAGAATGTTAGTAATCTGTCGTGGAATGAACTTCTCGATATGTTGGTAAGGGCCGTAATTGTTTGAACAATTAGAAATTGTAGCTTTCAAGCCGAAAGAACGAACCCAGGCACGTACTAGTAAGTCCGAACTAGCCTTTGAAGATGAATAAGGACTGCTTGGACGGTATGGAGAATCAGGTGTGAACTTCTCGCCTTTGCCTTCACCATGGCCTGGCAAGTCTTCACGTAACGGTAAATCCCCATACACTTCATCAGTCGAAATATGATGATAGCGCACCCCATACTTCACGCAGGCTTGAATGAGTGTATATGATCCAACGATGTTAGTTTGAATAAATGGTGAAGGGTCAATCAATGAGTTGTCATTATGGCTTTCAGCAGCATAGTGAACAACTGCATCGGCTTTAGAAACTAACTTATCAACTAAATCAGCATCACAAATATCGCCAACAACCAATTCAACTCGGTCTTCTGGCAAACCAGCTAAATTTGCACGATTACCAGCGTAGGTTAACTTATCCAAAACTGTAATGTGTTTAACTTCTGGATGGTGTTCAACTACATAGTGTACAAAATTAGAACCAATAAAGCCGGCAGCACCAGTTACGATTAAATTATCCATGTGCAGTCTCCTTAAATTTCGCCGTAAACAAACGGATTATCTTTTTCAAATTCTGTGAAGCTTGGTTGATTAGCATCTTTTTCAGAGGTAATAGCAGTATCAAAATCAATAGGCCAAGTAATCCCAAGTTCAGGAGTCTTAAATGAGAAGCCGCCATCAGCTTGGGCATCATAATAGTGATCACACTTATATAAAAAGTTAACGTTATTAGTTAATGTGACAAAACCATGAGCAAAACCACGAGGAACAAGTAATTGGCGGTGGTTACTTTCGGAAATAACGTAACCTTCCCACTGCTTATATGTAGGAGAGCCTTTACGAACATCCACAATGACATCAAGGACGGCACCCGTGACAACACGAATCAATTTAGTTTGGGCTGCTTCACCACGTTGAAAGTGCAGGCCACGTAAAACACCAGCTTGAGTTGATAATGACTGGTTGTCCTGAATAAATTCAAAATCAATACCAGCTTCTTTAAAATCACGATCAGAGTATGTTTCCTCAAAGAATCCACGGTGATCACCAAAAACAGCTGGTTCAATAATTTTAACATCTTGTAACTTGGTTGTTGTTACTTTTAATTTACCCAAAATTAGTCCTCCTCAATCATTCTCAATAAATATTGACCATAGTCATTCTTTTTCAGTGGCTGTGCCAATTTATAAACTTGTTCTTTGTCAATGTAGCCCATTCGATACGCAACTTCTTCAAGACATGCAATCTTCAGATTCTGACGTTTCTGAACAGTTTCGATAAAGCCTGAAGCTTCATGCAATGATTCGTGAGTACCCGTATCTAGCCAAGCGTAACCACGTCCGAGAAGTTCCACGTCTAACTGACCGCGTTTGAGGTATTCCTTGTTAACATCGGTAATTTCAAGCTCACCACGTGGTGAAGGTTTTAGATTTTTGGCAATATCTACAACTTGATTATCATAGAAATACATGCCCGTGACAGCATAGTTACTAGCTGGATGTTCTGGCTTTTCTTCAATCGATTTAACATGACGATCCTTATCAAATTCTACCACACCAAATCGTTCAGGATCATTGACTTGATAACCAAATACAGTTGCACCAGAGTGCTTGTTTGCGCTACGTTGCACCATTTCCGACAAGCCACTACCGTAATAAATATTGTCACCAAGAATTAGGCATACTGAATCATCACCAATAAAATCAGCACCAAGGATAAAGGCTTCCGCCAACCCGTTAGGCTCTTTTTGAATTTTATAATTAATACTAAGACCTAGCTGAGAACCATCGCTTAAAAGTTCCTTAAAATTTGTTTGATCTCGTGGCGTCGAAATTAACAATATGTCCCTAATACCCGCTAGCATCATTGTAGAAAGTGGATAATAGATCATTGGTTTGTCATAAATTGGCACCAGTTGTTTGGATATTGCTTCTGTAATAGGGTATAACCGTGTACCAGATCCTCCTGCAAGGATAATGCCTTTCATAATATCTGCCCTCTCATTATTTTAAAGTTAATTCAGCTTCAAAATTAATATTGAAATTTCTTCTTATAGTACTCTTTTAACAAAATATTAGGAATAATCTTCTTTAAAATCCATTTTTTGTTTATGACAACAACTTCTAAGACAGAAATTGTCGCATTAAGACCTTTCATTTTTGCCAAAATGCTAGATCTATGTTGTCCATCTAAAATTATGTTATCTTCTTGAACCAGAATTGGGTTGGTCTCATTATAACCTTCACGTTCAATTTTATTAATCAATGTGTCAAAGCGTTCAACTGTCATTACTGGTAAATTGTGTGTTGAGTGAAATTCGCAATACTTCTCATACACGTCTTTTTCACCAAGTAAATATTGATAAGGCGCTGTTTGTTCAATCTTTTGGTATTTATTTGTAATGGGAGATATAACACCCAGATTGCGAATTCTAACTACTCTTTTCCTTAAACTAACCATACGATTGTCAAAACACTGAAAGAAAAATTCGTCATTAATTTTATACGACTTTAATCGATTTTCTGCTGAGTATTTTTCATAAAAATTTTCTTCTATTTTTTTTATAAAACCCGTGTTTCCACAATTTGTTCCAAAAAAATTATCTTCTTTAACTGTACTAATAAATCGCTCTAGGGCATGGGCTAGTGACAGACCTCGGCTAACAGGAACTGGTTTAAAATCATCTGGATTTAAATGTAGCACTACTAATTTATCTAATAACTCAGGCCTGATTGCAAAACAGGAACCAGCAACAAATCGATAATTCTGGGGCAATTTTAGTCCAACATCATTTAATCTCTTATTAACTAAATTAACCTTATAATATGGGTCTCGCACAAACAAATTTTTTGCGGCAGCAAGTTGATATTTTGTTCCGTTGCTTAAATTATTCACCACTAAATGAACATTATGCGGCCCAAGTATTCCCTCAAATAGATTTAAAAACCAATCTCGATTCCTAAATAATTGCTTATATATATATATTCTCTTTCTGAATACACCTTTTGATTGTATTTTGAAAATTACATCGTATTTATGATAATCGACTTCTTTTAAAGCAAAGAAAAATGGACCAATATCAAATCCTTTATTCTCACAAGGAATTAAAGTAACATCCTGTTTGAATTTTTTGACATGATTTAATGCCGTCTGCATATCTTTTTTTTGGCTTAAATCAACGGGGTATGTAACAATCAGATCCCATTCATAGACGTCCAAGTTGATTAAATACTCTTGAATTTCCAACCAACTCTGCGGATAAAATAAATGTAAAATGACGAGAACCTTTTTACTTTTGTTTTTCTTGATTAACTTAGAATCCAACTGTATATATTTTTGTCTAAAACGTTTTCTACTTCTTCTTTTTCTGAAATATCTACGAAAGAAAAAAGACATCATTATACTCCCATTTACAATTTGACTTAGTGCAAGAATGTGACAATTTTAAAAAGTATGTTTCTAAGTAGACCATTTTTCTTAATTCCATATTTATTTAATAAAAAGATCCTTTTCAATCTGGACATCTGCAAAAAATCAGCCCCAAGCGAAAACAAATCATACTGTCTGTCAGAAAGCTTTTGACCGAATACTTTTAAGAAAGCACGGTCTTGCAAAGAAACGTTATTTAAGCTTTTAATAATCTCACTATAGTTATATCCCTGTTTCAATTTACCAAAAAGGCTAGAAGATCCAATTACATTGTTACCGTGCTGCCGATACATGATTGTAGACACGTTAATAAATTCAATATGTCCAAATGTTTCGGCAATTAAAGCCATCCACCAATCATGCATTATTGCTTGGTCAGGAACAAAAGCTAATTTTGCTTTCAGTCGTTGATTTATCATCACTGTACATCCAGTGACATTATTCTGTACTATAAGCTGCTCTAGTGGTAAATAGGCTTGCAAATGTTGTTTAGATATGAATGAAGGCGAAATCACTTTCAATTTTTCATCAACGACTTCCAAATCACTATGAACCAATATTGGTAGTTCATTGTATGCTTCCCTGAGCATAGTTTGTAAGGTCACCGCAACTTTATTTGGAAGCCAATAATCATCCTGATCGCAAAACATATAAAAATCGGCTTGCACAGAATTCAACAACTTAAAAAAAGATCGCTTAACCCCAATATTTTCAGCCGATTTTCCATCAAATAGTCTTATTCTGCTATCCTGTGAGATGAACTTATTGATTAACTCCATTGTTGAGTCAGATGACCCGTCATCTCTTATAAATAAGTTCCAGTCCGAATAAGTTTGCTTAATTATTGAATTGATTTGGTCTTCAAGATATTTTTCAGCATTGTAAGTTGATAATAATATTGCAACTTTTGCTTTTTGACTCATTACCACAACTTCCAACCCCATTTATTAAAATATTTTGTCATGCTGTTCACCATTTGCAAAACTCCAGTAATGCTTTTTCTATTATTTCGCTGCCACTCATGAATGACATAAGCATATGGGAAGAAAATAGCTTTTCCTCTTTCTGACATAGACCGAGAAATATCACAATCTTCCATATATAAAAAGTAACGTTCATCAAATCCATGTATACTTTTTAAAATTGAAGTCTTAAAAACCAAAAATGATCCCGGAAAATTTGAAGCCCGATAAATATGGTCATACCCCTCATGGGAATAATTGAACCAGTCTTGCCTTTTCTTAAAGAGATTGTCTCCTAAGAAACGAATCCCCATATCAAGAAGAGTCGGATTATGTTTCACCAATTTTTGAATTTCGCCATCACTATAACGAATTAAGGGTGACAAGAGCACTATGTCATTCATCGCCATATAGGATACCATGTGTTCAATTTGTTTGTTGTCTGGAACTGTGACATCCGGATTAACTATGATATGATAATCTGATTTAACTTCTGAAATTGCAAGATTATGACCTGCACCAAATCCCTTATTAGCTTTAGCAATTATTACATGGAATTCCGAAGCTTCCTTTGACTTTTTTTTTAAGAATTCCGTGATTGACTTATTTTGTGGTGAATTATTCACAAAATAAAATTCACATTTGAAATTAATAGGAGCAGTATCTACCAGATTATTCATCAATTCTGATATTTGAGACACCGAATTATTATATAAAACAATTGAATACGAAATTTTCAAAAGATTTCTCTCCTAGTATGCATCATTAGGTTTTATGATAACTCCAATTGTTCTAATTAGAATTTCAAAGTCAAATAACAGGCTTGAACGTTTGATGTATTCAATATCTAAATTGACCATTTCATGAAAACCAACACTATTTCTTTCCGTAACTTGCCACAACCCTGTACAGCCAGGGGTAACCATCAAACGCTGACAGTCATAATTCGTATACTCTTGCACTTCTCTTTCCAATGGTGGTCGTGGGCCAACGAGTGCCATATCTCCACGAAGCACATTTACCAATTGTGGTAACTCATCAATACTATATTTACGGATTACACGTCCAATGTTTGTAACGCGCGGATCATCTTTCATTTTAAACATTGCACCGTCTACTTCATTCTTATCAGCTAACTTATCAATCTTTTGATCTGCATGTACAACCATAGAACGAAACTTATACATATTAAAAATTTTACCACTACGTCCTATACGCCGTTGCACATAATACACTGGGCCATTGTCTTCTCGCTTTATCAAAAAACTAACAATCAAAAATACTGGGCTTAAAACTATTAGCGCAACAAGGCTTACAATCTTATCTATTATCTTTTTAGTAGTTCGATAAAAAAATCTTGAATCTATTTTTTCCTGATCTAACATTTGTTCTCCAGGTTTTATAAGAGAATCCTTGTCGCTCATATCCAGATACTCCCGTACTTGTCCTTTATGGTTTCCTGCTTCCATAAATTATCTCCCCTTTAATTCAAAAAATTCCCCAAAATTTCCCCCGTCTTTTTTTTATAGCATGAATTGAATGGGCATTTACCGACTCCCCATTAATAATTGCTTTCGCATTACTCTCAAATTCTTCAGCCAACTCTTGACCAAACTCTTTTTTTACTTTCTCAAAAGCTTTACTCATTTCATATTTTCGCCCAGGCAGATTATGTGCATCTGATGCAAAAACATATGCTTGGCCAGCTTCAATCAGTTGCTGACTAAAATGTTCAACTTTTTTGCCGAAAGTTCCAACATAACTGCTAGCTGTAATTTGTGATAAACAACCCTTTTCAAGTAAATCATAAATTAAATCTGGATTCCGAATAATTTTAGTATTGCGCTCTGGATGAACAATAACTGGCACTATACCTCGCTGTTGCAATTGATAAATCATGTCAGTGGTGTACGTGGGAACATCATCATCTGGAAATTCTAGCATCAAATATCGATTATTCTCATCTGCAAATAGAATATCATTTCGATCTAATGCCTTTAATAGATCACCATTAATTCTTACTTCTTGACCTGGAAAAACGGTTAATGGAATCTTATGCTGACTGAGTTGTTCTTGAAAAGCATTTGTCATTCGAACAACTTTGTCTCTATGATTGATATACTTTCCATTCATGTGGTGAGGAGTTAATAGAGCATGAGTCACACCATCATTAACCGCTTCGGTAGCTAGTTTTAGCGAAACTTCCATATTAGCTGAACCGTCATCTACCCCTGGAAGCAAATGACAATGAAGATCTATCATCAAGATTATCCTTCCAATCTATTGCTCGTACCCGTATCCATACCCGTATCCATATCCATACCCGTATCCATATCCATTTTTCGGCGCCATATCGTTTAACACATAGCCCAATAAATTAGCATGTACTATCGATAATAATTCTTTCGCACGCTGAACTGCCGCACGTTGTGCAATTCCTTGTCTCACTACCAGCACGACACCATCGACATTAGCAGCTAGTACTTGAGTATCTGTTACAGATAATAACGGTGGAACATCAAAAACGACTAAATCAAAATCATTTTCTACTGATTCTAAAAAGCCTTTCATTCGATTTGAATTTAAAAGTTCAGCTGGGTTGGGTGGTATTGGGCCACTGGTAATAACTGATAAATTATCGATTACATTCATATCGGCAATTGTCTTGTAGTCCTCATCATTTGCCAAAATAGTTGACAAACCTTGCGCGTTACTCAAATCAAACGTGGAATGTAAAGTTGGTAGTCGTAAATCAGCATCCACAAACAATATTTTTTTCCCTTGCTGTGCCCAGACCACGGCTAAGTTTGCTGATACTGTAGATTTACCTTCACTAACATCTGACGATGTAAATAACAATGTTCTAATATCTTTATCAACACTAGAAAAATCGATATTTGTTCTAACAGTTCGAAATTGTTCAGAAACAACATTCTTTGGTTCAACCGCCGTGACCAATTTGGCCCCATTATCGATAGTATCCGTTGAAAGTCTTTTTTTATGATGAAATAGTGACATTCTAAATCCTCCTAAACTCGGACGCGCTTCGTGTGATTTGAAGTCCGACTTCCGCTAGACTTCACAAATTGTTTCCCATTACTAATCCTAATTGATGCAATATGCCCCAGGTTGGTTAAACCTAAATCAGTTTGTAAGAATTCATCATCCTTAACAGTAGTATCTGTCAATTCTTTAATGAAGGCATAGCCGATACCAATTAGAAAGCCTACAATTAAGCCAAGGAGAATAATTAACTTTGTGTTTGGTGACGTTTTGCTATAGTTCGGGGTAGCTTTCGAAATGGTTGAAACGTTATTAATACGCATCATTGTCTTAATCTTAGACTTAAAGACTTGCGCAATCTCATTGGCGACTGCAGCAGATTTATTAGGATCGTCTGTTTCAACATTTACTGCAAACACTTGAGAATTCTGCTGGCTGCTTAATGAAATAGCGCTTTTTAATTCTCCAACACTAACTTTATATGCACTCCCAGTTGCTTTATAAACAGCTGGCTTAGCAGCTCGAACCAAAACTCTTTTTCCTGTGACTGCGCTGGTTCGATAAACTGCCTTGGTGGCTTTACGAACTAACTTCTCCGGATGTGCAAGATTTTTTTGAACCTGTGTCAGAATAACTTGATTAGTCACTATATCTTTATATGTGCTAACCATTTGAACATCAGCTTGCTGATTTTGATAGGCAAACGCTGGATTATCATTACTTCTTTGATTAACTAGTAACTGAGTGGTTGAAGTATATTTTGGTGTCATTGCAAAGTCAGATATTCCAAACGCTATAATTCCAAAACCAATTGTAGCAATAATGATGAAAACTAAATGCTTGCGTAAGATGCCGAACATCTTTTTTAAATCTAGGGTGCTTTCCATGCTTTTCCTCCGAGATGGGTATTTTTCTATTAGATGTAACTGCAATGATTGTTAATCATACTTTAATTAGAAGTACTAAGGCTTAAATTACTACGTAACTCATTAGAAACCCGAGTCCGTTCTGCTGAAGAAACAACTTCAAACGATTGTCCGCCCAGCATATCTGTCTTACCCTGTGCGTGATCTGAAGTCATATTTTTGCCAGCTGATCGATAGTTTAAAGCCAATCCAAGCATATCGCTACGAGTTAGATCAGTTTGCATTTCATCTGAAATGGCAATCAAAAAGTCATTATTCAAAACTGTCTTATAAGAAATTGACTTCTTCAATAACGCTGAAATAATCAAACGTTGACGTTCCTGACGACCATAGTCACCACGTGGATCATCATAGCGCATCCGAGAAAACTTTAAGGCCTTGCTACCGTTTAAATGATATTTTTGTCCCTTAGTGAAAGTTGCACCATCGTAATTGAACGACAATGGCGAAACTACGTCAACACCACCGACTTTATTAATGGCTTTTTCCAGGCCACCCATATTAACTAACAGATAGTAGTCAATTGGAACATTCAGATACTTCTGGACCGTTGCAATTGTCTCTTTAGTACCGCCATAAGTATAAGCAGCATTAATCTTAGCTGGCGAATACTTTGCGTAACCCGGCAAGTTTACCTTCATATCCCGAGGTAGACTAACCATCGTGGACTTATTGGTCTTTGGATTGATTGTCATGATCATGATAGTATCCGTCCGACCTTTATAAGAACGTCCTAATGCGCCAGTATCGGTACCAAGTAACAGAATTGAGACTGGCTTCTTGCTGGAAAGCACCTTCGAAGCATCTCGCAACCTCGGTGCACCAGACGGTTGATAAACCACCTTTGATGTCTCTGATAGTTTGTGCCAAGCATAAGCCACATAACCACCTGCAGCCACAACAATAATCGCAACCAACCAAATCAAGAAGTTACGCACCCGATGATGCCTGTGATGATGGTGATGATGAATATGATTGTTTGCTTGATGTAATTCTTTGTTATCTTCACTCATGTTTCTCAATTCTCCCAACCCCACCATGAAAAGATGGGTTTCTAAAAAAACGAATGATCGCAATTATTATAACTAATTCATTTTTCCACATTACCAATACTTCGTCAAGGTTATGACGATATATTAATGACTCTTTCTCTCGTTTGTACAGAAAATTTTGCTGAAGGCGATACTGAAATCATAAAAAAGCTTCCTTTTGCCACTTAGACGACTTTTACTTGCTGCTTTGCGTAAACACCCGCACCAATCATCCCAGCCCAAGGACCAAGCTGAGCGGACACAATGTCGCACACCTCACGGGCAACCTTCAGCGCGTGACCAGCAATCACTTCTTTAGTTGGCTTTAATAGCCGATCACCTGCTGCAGCTACGCCACCACCAATAATTACCCGCTCTGGATTGAACATATTGATTGCTGAAGATAAGCCGTAACCAAGGATTTCACCAGTCTCCTGCATGACCTTTTGAGCCATGGTGTCTTCCTGATCATAAGCATCCGAAACCATTTGAGCAGTAATCCTGGTTTCATCGTGATGTGTCCATTCGGTAATCACGCTTTGCTCACCAGCCGCTAAATGTTCCTGAACAGTCTTCACCATTCCTCTAGCGGACACGTAACGGCCCAGACAGCCAGAACTGCCACAAGCACACGGACGACCATGACGGTACATATTGAGATGGCCTAACTCAGCGGCGGAATTAGATTTACCGTACATCATCTGACCGTTGGTGATCATAGCAGCACCAAGTCCGGTACCTAACGTCACCATCAGCACGTCCTGTTTACCTTTACCGGCACCTAGCTGCCATTCGCCATACAGATTAACTCTGACATCGTTATCCATATAGGTAGGGATATGGAACTGGTCTTCAATCAACTGGACCACTGGCACGTTATCCCAGTGACTAAAGTTAGGCGAGAAAATTGACAGTCCTGCCTTAATATCCATCTGACCAGGAACACCTATACCAATAGCTTTGATCTGGTCAGTGCCTGTTTGCGTTTTGATCAATAACTGTTTCACCCCAGAGATGAGGTTATTCATGACCGTTTCACTATTCGTTTCTGATTCGGTGGCAACTTTTAATTTTGCTTGCACGGTTAGATCATCGTCAAGGAGGCCAAGCTTGATATTAGTGCCTCCTAAATCGATACCGAGATACATAGAACCATCACCTGCCTGTAAGCGTTTTAATGATAATACCATAATTGTACCACCAAGGACACTCACCATGAACTGACCCCATATAAAAAGGCCCACTCATCATGAGCTGGCCTTCCGCAAACCCACTGAATCTAGGGTCGACTATTTATTCTTTGGTTTGTTACTTTGGTCTTCTTTACGGAGCTTATCCGCAGTATCCAGAATATATTGACGTAATTCATCCTTGATTTCAGGGTGGGTCAATCCGTATTCCACGTTGGTCTTTACGTAGCCGAACTTGTTACCAACATCGAAACGTTGGCCCTTAAATTCGTGGGCAAAAACCCGTTGCGTCTGGTTCAAAGTATCGATGGCATCCGTTAACTGCACTTCGCCACCCTTACCAGGCTTCTGTTTAGCTAATACATCAAAGATTTCTGGTGTCAACAGGTAACGGCCAATAATAGCCAGGTCACTAGGTGCGTCTTCTACGGCTGGCTTTTCAACGAAGCGGCTGACGTTATATAAATCAGTATCGACTTTGTTTTGAGGATCGATGACACCATAAGCGGATACTTCGTCATGAGGTACCTTTTTAACGGCCAGGATTGAAGCGTGGGTCTTCTCATACTCGTTGATCAACTGTTTGGTCAATGGTACTTCATCATTCATCAAATCATCGCCTAACATCACCACAAAGGGTTCATCGGCGATAAATGACTTGGCGTAACGAATGGCGTCCCCTAGACCATTAGGATATGGCTGACGAATGTAGTACAGGTTCATCCCTGCGGCAGCCGTGGTTTCTTGAACTAAATCAAGTAACTTGGTCTTACCCTTTTCCTTCAAGTTCTGTTCCAGTTCAGGCGCAGAATCAAAGTGGTCTTCGATTGAACGCTTCTGTTTCCCCTCAATGATCAGAATATCTTCGATCCCACTGGCCTTTGCTTCTTCAACAATAAACTGAATTGTTGGTTTGTCCACAATAGGCAACATTTCCTTAGCAAGCGCTTTGGTTGCTGGCAGGAACCGGGTCCCAAGACCGGCAGCCGGAATCACCGCTTTACGTACTTTCATGATGAAATCTCCTCTATTAACAGAATAGTGCTGATTACAGCTATCTTTCATTTTACACTATGTCTAAGGAGATGAGGGATAATTTAACCAAATCTTCAGAACATTTCGCTGCTTAATGTTCAACTTCGTCTAACTGCTGAAAAATAGCCTGTACCCACTGACTATCATTGTCACGTTGATCCTGCTGTTCTAGAGCAACATAGCGTAGTTTGGGGAACTGATACCAGTCGTGGGCTTCCAGCTCATGCAACATCGCTGCCGAGCCCCTTTCAACACCGTGAATGATTCGCTTCGCTTGTTCCGGACGCAAATAACCAGCGCGCTGAGTAAAGTTGAAGAAGGCGGTTAACGTTGGTCGAATCTGTTGATATTCCTGTTTCTTGAATAGTAGACCAGGAAATAAGTGTTTCAGCAATATTTCCACGTCATGCATCCCGGTGTTTTTAACCGTTTTACGCTGGCGGTTGTAGAGCGCGTCAGCAAAAATCATGATGTACGTCTGTAGCTCAGACTCATCATTTTGTTTGAGTAATGGCGTACACTCTGGTGATTGAACAAATTCGTTGAACCACTGATTCACGTAATTGCGCACGGAAAAGCTGGTCGCCCGTTGCCACTGCGGCAGCGATTCCTCGGCACCATATAAGAACAGGTACGCTGTCTTCACTGGCAGCATCAACGTATTCAGCTGATTGTAGTCCATGTTAATCCGTTTGGTTTCAGCTTCAACCATTAGGAAAGTCGTGATTGACTCATAAATTTGGTCAGTCTGTAATGTATCCATTTCTTCTTGATAAGCACTGCTCAAGAAACGATAAAGGCCAAGGTGGATATTGCCCGTATTCCATTGTTTGAAAGAGATCTTAACTTTTTCCGCCATGATTTTAAAAAAGCCGTGAACCGCAACCTTGGTCGTTTGCAAGTCCAAGACATCCATCAATTGATGCTTTCGCAAAAATCGAATAAAGGCGCCCCATTCGCGTGAAAAGTCTTCTCCATATACTTCCGCCATTTGTATCTTCCCCATTTCAAAACTTCGTACTCATTAATATATCTATTATAGTATAACAAAGTTTATTCAGGCTTTTTGACGACATAAATAAAAAAATGATTATCAGTCAATTAATGGCTGGTAATCATTTGTTAGTCGCACTTGGCGTTATTAGGGAGGCAGTCACAGGCCACTTCTGTCGGCGCGGTTTTGGCTTTCTCAGTCAAGGCCGCCTGTAACTTTTGAATATCGGCTTGTGTCAGCTCCACGTGCTGGATGAGGTTCAACAGCGTCTCGCCCTTTTTCATGGCACACAAGTGATCAAAAAGCTGCTGGGCTGAGCCGTTCATGGCTTCAGTCTCACTGATGGTGGCCGTATAGAGGAACCGGCGATCCTGCTTCTCGGTCTGCAGCAGACCCTTTTTCACCAGCCTGCGCAATAGTGTCTTGATGGTGGAGTCCGACCACGACCGCTTGGCCTGCATCAGGTCGATCAGCTCACGGGAATAAAGCTGGCCTTTGGTCCACACGATGCGCATCAGTTCCCACTCTGATGGCGTGATCTCCTCAATGGAATTTTGTACCGCTTCGCTCATGCTTTTTTCCTCCGTTTACAGTTGTAACTCTACATGCAGTTTACCATGTTTGCGTATTAAGTCAATCAATTACCTTGTTTCATTTCCATTATACCCACCCTCACCGTTCCGGTCTATACCTGAAGTCAGTTTAGTTGTCATCGTCAACTATCCCCGTATAATAAGCATCAAAGTTGCCACCAGGCGACTGACTAAGGAGGAATGATCATGGTTAAAGTAGGCATTAATGGATTTGGCCGCATTGGCCGGTTAGTACTACGCCGGGTATTGGAGTTAAACGACCCGGATATTGAAGTCACCGCCATCAACGATTTAACAACACCGTCGATGCTGGCCTATTTGTTTAAGTATGACACCACTCACGGGACGGTACCCTATGACGTATCGGCTACCGACGACTCACTGATTATTGACGATCACACCTACCGCGTCTATGCGGAGCGTGACGCCAAGAACATCCCTTGGGTAGACAACAACGACGTGGAACTGGTGCTGGAATGTACCGGCTTTTACACTTCGGAGGAAAAGTCGCAAGCTCACTTGGATGCCGGTGTGAAGAAAGTCCTGATTTCCGCCCCAGCGGGTCCCATCAAGACCATCGTTTACGGTGTGAATGACGACACCCTCACCCCAGACGATACCATTATCTCGGCGGGGTCCTGCACCACCAACGCCTTAGCACCCATGGCTTACGCGCTGAATCTGGAGTTTGGTTTAGAGGTGGGCACCATGACCGTAATTCACGCCTTTACCAGCTCACAAATGATTCTGGATGGGCCCAAGGGCAGCAAGTTACGGCCGAACCGTACCGCATCTGCCAACACCATTCCCCATTCCACTGGCGCTGCCAAAGCCATTGGTCTAGTGATTCCCGAAATTGACGGTCATCTCCAAGGCCACGCACAACGGGTAGCAGTGATCGATGGTTCCGTGTGCGAGTTAGTCTCCGTACTGGCCACTGAGAACGTCACGGCTGACCAGATCAACGAAGCAATCAAGCCCTACACGGTGTACAACGAGTCCTTTGGCTGGAATGAAGACAGCATCGTTTCATCCGACATCATCGGCGATACCCACGGGGGCGTGTTTGACCCAACCCTGACGGAAGTCACCTCTAACGGCAAGTATCAGGTGGTGAAGACCGCTACTTGGTTCGATAACGAGTACGGCTTCGTTTCCAACATGGTGCGGACGGCTAAGGCGTTTGCTAACGCGCAGAATTATGGTGAATAATTGAAACTTTTTGACTGACACGGCTGAGGCATTGGCCGTGTTTTTACTTTTAGTGGACACCGTGAACGCTTGGGGTATCGAAGTTCGCTTCGGCCTTGGCGTTGGTAGTCTTGGTGATCAGTGCATCTGGGGAACCGTAGTAACCGATGTACTTGGTATTATTCACCGTTACGGGTTTTGCCATGAGATTATCAATGTGTAAGGCAATTTGAGTGCGTTGTGGGACTTGTTTGACGGTACCGCTGCCGGCTGTGCCGAACTGCCACTTTTGAGCAGTGAGCGTGATGATTTCACTGGTGACTTGCTTGCCACTCTTGTTCTTGCCGACTTTGGCGGTGACTGGATAGGCTTTGGTGGCTGTGAAGTGGAGATGTTGGGTCGATTTCTTGAATTGGTCATAGCGCTGCTGATCCTGCTTGGCCTCAGTGTTCGCCTGTTCGATACCCTTCTTATAGGTATATTGATCCGAGTTTTTCTGATTGGACTTGTCGAGTTTCAGTTCACCTTGGTAATTGGTCTGCTGTTTCTTCAGCGTGTGGTTGAAGGCTGTTCGCTCATTGTTTTTGGCTAAGGTGACTGTTTGGGCGACACTCTTATGGTTCAATTCAGTTAGGGAAATCCCCCGTACCTGATAATCAGTGATCTGACCCTTTTGCTGGATCAAAATATCGTTGACCTGACTGTTAGGCTTTGGCGTGGCAGTGTTGAGCCGATACCAGACCTGCTCCTTGGGATTTTGTGCTGTAGTGGCAAAGGCCACCTTGCTGGCTTTGGTCGCATCCGTTGAGTGGCCGCACCCTGCTAAACTGAGTAAGGCTACCCCAGCTATACTGATTACCATTAATTGACGTAGACGTGATTTCATAATCATTTATCCCTCCAAAACAAGTATTCTATTTTTACCTTAACGTTGGCATTTGCTTAATGCAATCCCTCTAATTTGCCAATATAGCGGTTACATCCAGATTGTGCCTTTCATCACTAGGCCGTTCGTTGTAAGATATAAAGGTTGTTATAATATGACAGTAAATAACTTATAGATGTCTCAACAAACTACCATTGAAAGAAGGCGCTTCTGTGTCAAAACGAAACATCTTCATCGTCACCTGCGCGCTACTCCTGTCCAATGCCATGAGTGGTCTTGATAACACCATTATTAACACCGCGTTACCCGCAATTATTTCCGACCTTCATGGGATTGAACTAATGGGCTGGATCGTCGCCGTTTTCCTGTTGGGAACAGCCGTTAGCACCCTGCTCTGGAGTAAATTAGGCGAACATATCGGTAACAAACAGGCATACCAATTGGCTGCCATGTTCTTCGTGGTGGGGTCATTTCTCCAAGGGATTTCACCTAACATCGTCTTTCTGATTATTTCCAGAACGATTGCTGGGATCGGGAACGGTGGTGTGGTGTCACTACCCTACATCATTTACGCTCATTTATACGAAAACCCTCGCAAACGTATGAAAGTGCTGGGCTTCGTATCAGCCAGCTACAGTATGGCCACCATCATCGGCCCGTTAGTCGGCGGCTACATCGTGGATGCCTTTAGCTGGCACTGGGTGTTCTTCCTCAACGTGCCGGTGGGACTGGTTTCCGCGATTCTGGTTCAGATCTACTACAAGTCGAACCCGAAGTACCGGGTAGACAGCGCCGTGGATTACGTCGGTGCCTGCCTCATGAGTGTTGGCCTGATTGCGTTATTAGCCGGTATTGAAATGATTGGCAGCGTCAGTACAACAGTGGTCATTGCCGTGATCGTCTTCGCCGTAATCTGCCTAGGTGTACTGTTACACTACGAAAATCGCGTGGAAGACCCCATCATTCCTCAGCGACTGTTCAAGAACCGGCCACTGATGATTGATTTCGCCTTATTTATCCTCATCTGGGGCGCCTTTTTGGGCTTCTTGATCTACAGTCCCATGTGGGCACAGGCGCTCTTAGGTACCAGCGCGTTGATTGGTGGTGCTACCCAGATTCCAAGTTCAATCACCGATTTTCTAGGCTCTGGTTCAGTGGCGCCTATGCGACGGTTTCTCAGGCCGCAGAAGGTAATTGCCATTGGGATCATCACCTTGGTATTGTCCTTCCTGCTGATGGTGGTGATGGGCGTCAAAGCCCCTTACTGGCTGTTGCTGGTGGCTGGTGTGTTTGAAGGCTTCGGTAACGGTGCCTGCTTTAACGAACTGCAGGTCAAAGTCCAAGAAGATGCGGACAGCAGCGATGTTCCCATTGCCACTTCCTTCAGCTTCTTGGTGCGAATGCTCAGCCAAACGTTTATGGCCTCGATTTTCGGGCTGATCATGAACAGCGCTCTACGTCGTGGCGTGGCTGCTTCAGGTGGTCAAATCACCATGAAAATGATGAACAAATTAAGTGACGCCCAATCCGTTGGGTCGTTACCTGCTCACTTGATTCCGCAAATGCGGGTGATCCTGCATAACGGGCTGCATAACATTATGTTAGTTTCGCTGGTCCTGATGCTGATTGCTGGTGGAATCAACATTTGGGCGCAACAGTTGAAGAAGGTTAAGTATGCGAAGCTGGAGGCTAAATCGGCTTCTTAGTTTGAGAATGTTTTAGGCCTCATAGCCTAAACGCGTTCCAAAAGGCATGCCCCTGCCATATAAGACAAAAAGACGGTATCCCGGAGAACCACCGGGATACCGTTTTTTCGTCTTATATTCTGGGGCATAGGCGCCTTTTTCCACGCTCTGCTCTATTTATCCCTCTCAATCAATCCCCTCATCACCGCCTGCAAGGTCTCCGCAAACGGCCCATTGACATCCACATGACTCTGATCCAGCCTTTGCTGCCACCACTTATTCCGGATATCCACGATCTTGGGTACCACCTGGCTGCCTGCCTCCGTAATCTTAATGACGTTGGTGGTTCGATTATCCATGGATTGGGTCTGCGACACGTAGCCCAACTCTGACAAGCGCTTGATTTCTCTGGTAATTTGACCCTTATTGATCACCAATCTTTTCGCTAATTCGTTTTGACTATGCTCTCCCTGCTGCTCCAGCAACAGTAATATGTAGGCGTTGGTGACGTTTAAATTTAATTTTTTGTAAACTGGTTGCGTGTCCCGTTGGAAGGCGCGGTGAATAATGGAGAAGCTCTGAGCGAGATCCCCCGGAAAAGTTTGTAAAGTCAAAATGATCCCTCCTGTTAATCTGCGTAATTGATTTAATTATACCGTTTGCCAGCACAGATTAAACCTTAAGTTTAAAATATCGTGAGTTTTCGTTGTGAATTTACTCAATCGAGGTATACTCAAGGTGACTTTACGGAGGAGGAATTGTGATGAAAACCTTAGATCGATATTATCGCAACGTAATTTCAGCCGCTAAACAAATCACTCGTCTGGAAGTGAACGATGAGGCCGAGCAATCTCAGCTCTATCAGGACTTAAATGATCTGCGTGATTTGTGTGATCAGCGCATGACTGAGCTCAAGAAAAATGTGAAGTAACCGACACTCTGACTGTTAAATACTTGACGACTTCAATCTAACATTCTTGACAAGCGATGGAAAATAGATTAGATTAGTGAGCAATAAAATAAAAGTAAAAAACACCTTTTAGTTCAATCTGTTTTAAGTGGATTTTACTTTTACTTTAAAGACTTCATCATCTAATATCTAACAGAGAAGAGTTTAGCATGAAGGAAAACGGCATTGAAAACAAGGGTAATCGTTTCAATATGTGGAAGATTCATCTGTCGGTGGCAACCGTAACGCTGATTCCCGCGGCTGTGGGCATTAACTACGTGGCTAAGGCCTTCGCGGAGGGGCTAAAATTACCGCTGTGGTTAGGGTCTCTGGGGACTTATTTAGCCAGTATGCTGGCTGGCCCCACTGCCGGCGCAATCAGCGGTTTTATCAACAACATTATTTACGGCTTAACTCTATCACCCGTTTCAACTGTGTATTCCATCACCAGTATCGCCATTGGTATTGTGGTCGGGGTGTTATTCAACCGTGGCTGGTTCAGCAACGCCAAGCGTGTCTTCGTTTCAGCTATTTTAATCGCCTTAACGTCAGCCATTATTTCAACACCATTAAACGTCATTTTCTGGGGCGGGCAAACCGGTATTCCGTGGGGCGACGCACTGTTCGCTACCATGATTGGTAATCACATCAACATCTGGATCGCCTCATTCACTGACGAATTCGTACTGGATATTTTGGATAAAGTCGTTGTGGCCTACATCGCCTTCTTCATTTACCGTCAGCTACCACAACGCATGATCAACTACTTTAAGGACAATCAATAATGGAAATTCGGGATAATAGTCTTTCAAAAATAGCGAAAATCCACTGGTATAATCTCATCGACCCCGTGACCAAACTGCTGGTGGCTCTCTTTTTGACCATGTTGTCGTTCGTGTTCACGAACCTCTACTTCGAAGTCAGCCTAGTCGTGATTTCTTTTGTGCTATTACTTTTGTCCCGGCTATCATCCGCCACCGTCAATGCAGTGTACTTTTGCCTCTTTCTAATCGTCACCATGATTTTGATTCAGGGACTATTTTACAGTGGCAACGTGCATCCGCTCTTTTCAGTCATGAACATTACGGTCTACCGCGAAGGCGTACTTTACGCCATGACCATGAGCGCGCGAATCTTGATCATCATCTTCGCTATCGGCTTTTTCATGAGTACCACCACGATTTCGGAAAACGCCAAGTATCTGGAATCCGTTGGGCTGCCGTACAAACTGGTTTATCTGCTCATGTCGGTTTGCTACATCCTTCCTCAGATTCAGCAGAACATGAAGAAAATCCAGTTTGCGGAACGCGCCCGCGGGATCAATCCCCAAAAAACGGTAACTCAAAAGGTGCGCTCAATTTTACCGATTTTGATTCCGTTAATCATCAAAACGTTTGATCAGTCTATTAACCGCTCTATTACGTTGCAACTTCGAGGTTTCGACAGTCCAGAACGGACTCTTGCCACGCCGAAGTATCATTACGTTAGGGCGCGGTTCAATCATTATCTATTGAGTTTTCTCACTATCTTTCTAATCGGGTGTAAACTATGGCAAATATTCAGCAGATTTCTATAACTCATCTCAGTTTCACCTATCAGCACGACACGGATACAGTACTGCACGATATCAACGTGTCGGCACCGTTAAACAGCATCATCGGAATTATCGGCAATCATAACGCCGGTAAAACCACCCTGTGTCGCGTGCTGGCTGGCATTATTCCTAATATGATGGGCGGCCAACTATCGGGTAACGTCCACATCGGCAACTTATCACCAACTAAAGACTGGTCTGTGCTCAATCGGCAGACCGGTTTTGTGCTGCAAGACCCTAATAGCCAACTCAGCGGGTTAGCGGATACCGTGGCTGATGAGATTGCCTTTGACCTGTTAAACCACGGGGTGGATGAAACTACTATTCAGCGGCGGGTGGCCGACGTTGCCGCTCAAATGCAGTTAACCGCGCAACTGCAGCAGTCGCCCAGTTCACTGTCAGGTGGCCAGTTACAACGGCTGGCGATTGCTACGGCCATTGTTACCGAGCCCAGCATTCTCATTTTAGACGACCCTACCAGTGAGATGGATCCGCAAGGTCGCGCAGACTTCTTCAACTGGCTGGCAAGTATTAAGAACACCACGATTTTCATTGTTTCAAACGAAATTGACGATTTATGTGAAATTGCTGATCGGCTGTGGGTCTTGGTGGACGGTGAGTTAGTCCGGAAAGGAACACCACTGGAGGTAATCAACCAGCTGAACCCTGAGTGGCAGATTGGCACGCCAAAGGTCTACCAACTCGCCAAACTCATGGATTGGTCGTTAGGCGCTGACTTGTTTCCGGTGAATATCAATCAACTGAGGGGGTGCGTTCATGACCAGCATTCAAATTGACGGGTTAAAATACCAGTATCCCACCAGTGACTTTAAGTTGGCTATTGATCAACTGACCATTAACGAAAATCTGGTGGCGATTGCGGGGCAAAACGGCGCGGGTAAGTCCACCCTGTTTAAACTGCTCACTGGACTAGTGCAGCCGCAAGCTGGTGAAATTCACATCAACCATCAGGATTTAGCCAACCTAACGCCGGAAGACCGCTTAAAGACTATCGGCATCGTGTTTCAAGATCCCAGTTCACAGCTCTTTAACGCCACCGTGGAAAAAGAAGTCGCTTGGAGTGTCTCGCAGGTTGAAACTGATGTTACGGTGGTGGCCGACACGGTTAACGAGGCGCTGGCTACAGTGGGTCTAACGGACCTGAAGGATAAGAATCCCTTTGATTTATCAATGCCAGAAAAGAAGCTCTTGGCCATTGCCACGGTGTTAGCCATTAACCCGCAGATCTACTTGTTCGATGAACCCATGATCTCGTTGGATTGGCCCAGTCAACAACTGGTCACCCGTTTGATGCAACGACTGGCTGAAGAAAAACACCAAGTCATCGCCATTACCCACGACATGGACTGGCTGGCAGCAACCTTTGCGAAGGTGGATGTCCTGGCTGATGGTCAGGTCATTTTTGAAGGATCACCCGAAAACTTTTTTGCTGACTCAGATTTAGTGCAGAAAACTGGTTTGATGACACCGCGAATCATGCAGATCGCCCAAGAAGTATTTGATGACGCACGGGTGTATTTGACGCCGGAGGATTACTTTGAGAAGCATTTGGAGCAGCGTTAACATCCAGAAGAAGATTAATCCGATGCCATATGCATCTTAAACTAGAAAATCCGTTTTATACTCACTCTGTGGTATTTGTGAGTATAAAACGGCTTTTTAATTATCCTAACACGTTATTTCACATCTGATTTTTGCACCAACAGAATTGCCATATTGCAAGTATCAACAAAATCAATTCCACGTGTATATTCATTTGCTTTTTGGTAATTAACCCACAACTTCTGCAAGTTTACACTATCTTTTAATTAATTGAGTATTCCAATGTAATGACCTATTTGATTCTCTGTTCCTCGCCTAGTAGCAGTTGCGTGGATTGCCTGGTTCAAAACATCAAATCGGATTTCTACAGAATCCTGATGTTCCAGCAAATAGAGATCATAGAAATCTTTTAATCGTGTATTTGCATCCCCGCGACTCACAATTGTCTCTAATTTCTCTGCAATAATGGTTTCAACTGTGTATGACATGATTTGCACCGTTCGATCCTCCAATAGCATTTTGTGAGTATATCTAATGGCATGCTCAGTAATGACATCTCCAGTTGAAATATCGATTTTTACATCAACCCTTGTACTGTAAATTTGTGCTTGAATGTGCATACGATATCCTGAGTATTCATCATCTTCTCTGATATCATCAGTTTTGAGAATTGAAAGATCAATGATATCTTCCGGGAGATCAATTTCACAGATCTCTGTAAAAACCTCAATCATCTTTGTTTTAGTGACCGGCAGCCCAGTAATAGAGGTATCAATATCTCGTGTTGAACGAGTATCAGTACCAATCATGGAGGCTATCAGAAAACCGCCTTTCAGTATGAGATTGTTTTGATATCGGGAATGAGCAATACGGTCTATCAAATCATCCAAAACTACTTCTTGAAGCATAATTTGAGGTGCAATATTTCTTTGTTTAGCTAGTTTTCTTATGTTTGCTAGGAACTGTTTTTGATTAGAAAACCTTAGTTTCACAGCAAAACCTCCATGTACCTTCTTATTTCATCTTCAACTTTAAATGTTTTAGCATAATCCATAAGTAACTGAATGTTTCTGACCCTCATATGAACATAACTATTCATTGCCTGCTTGATTGTCTCCGCATCAGACCGATCCCTAGTTCGAAGAATATCACATAACGTTCGTTCGACATTGTAAACTTTAACAGTGTTTCCACTGGGAGTTTTGGTTTCAGTGATGCCGATTTCATAAAGTTCTTTCTTTTGCCGATATAATTTTACTGGTGTATTTTCTATTTTGCTATAAGCATAGGGTAAAGGTAAATTCATTTCATAAACACTAGGTGTTCGATCCATCATTCCGTATAAAAACAATGCTGTGTCTTTGAAAAAAACGCCCTTGGATAACCGATACTGTAAAGCAGCCATATCATCGCCAAACTCAAAAGGAGAAATATATACACCTGGTGCTATTTTATCGAGCATTCTGTGGGCAAACATATTGCGAAGCGTCCTAGATGAAATTCCAATCGATTCAGCAGTCTTAGCATCAATTTGTCCGGCATTTTTTGCTAGATATTCTTCGATTTTATCCTTCTGAGTCATCAAATCGCCTCCTAACTAAAATTATCCGTTTTATACTCATATTGTAGCATATTGTGAGTATAAAACGGATAATTCTAACTCTGACTACTCTTCATTTCCAAGTGAAGTAGATCAACTTTATGATTAAAAATATGTACAAAAACTTACTAA
>NZ_BAAKGN010000068.1:0-63441 GCF_059704265.1 Secundilactobacillus sp. MJ173 | reverse complement strand
TTGGGGATTTTTGTTTTGAGCCCTTATATGTAACTCTTTGCTTGTTTGAGCACGTTTGGGAGAGAGTGTGACACAACTCGGTAGATTCCAGAATTTAACGTAAAATAACGCGTATTTCGTCGAACTTTGGCGGAATACGCGTTATTTTACGTTAAATGGCCGGAATCTGAGTTTTGACGCGCGATTAGGCTAGATAAAAGCAGCGAGCAAAAATAAAATCTGAGTTGTATTTCAGTCAAGAAACTAGATGGAACCCCTTACCAATCTAGACTCATACCACACCCAATTTAAGCTTGATTTAAGATTTAAATGAGCATAATAATATGTTTAATTACTTTTTATGCACCGGATAACTCACCTGATAGGATTCAATGCCGTGTTCTTCAAACGCAGCTTCTAGAATATGGGCAAACTCGTTAATATCTACCGATTGAGGCAAGTGAATCACCACGTCATTTTTATCTGTCATTATCAGGCACCCCTTCACGTTTATTTATGTCCATTATACGAACATACGTTCACGGTTGCAACCATAAATATCTGACATCTAATATCCGTCAAAATGTAAATTGTTTTTGCGTGTTTTTTTGTCAAATAGGTGTACAATTATTCGTTGCACATGTTTGTTTTACACACACGAAAGGAGATTCTGCAATGCTAAAAATTGCCAAGGGTCGTGTCTCCTATCTAGCCGTTCTCGGTGCGATTATATTCATGACCATTCAGGTGATTGCTAACCTGAACCTGCCTAGTTTGACCTCTGACATTGTTAACAACGGGGTCGCAACGGGTAATATCAGCTATATCTGGAAAGTCGGTATGAAAATGGTTGGATTTTCATTACTCAGTATCGCTGCCGCTATTTGTAACGTTTTATTAGCTTCCACAACGTCACAAAAACTCGGTCAGAATCTGAGAAGTGACATCTACCGTAAAGTGATGGGCCTCTCTACTGACGAGTACGATCAAATTGAAACTTCTTCATTAATTACACGAACTACTAACGATGTGGTTCAAATTCAAAACGTCGCCATTATGATGTTAAGAATGATGATTATGGCGCCTATCATGCTGATTGGGGCTAGTTTCTTAGCCTACAGTAAAGACCACACGCTAACCTTGGTGTTTGTAGTCTCGTTGCCACTACTGGCAATCTTCATGGGCATCATGTTGCGGTTCGCTATGCCAATGTTTCAAGCCATGCAAACCAAAACTGACCGCATCAACCGAATCTTCCGTGAAGGTTTGACTGGTGTCCGAGTTATTCGGGCGTTCCGTCAAGATCAGTTCGAACAGGACCGCTTTGAAGACGCCAACGTTGATTACACTCAAAACGCCATCAACGTTAACACATTGCTGTCCCTGGCTCTACCTGTCATGACACTGATCATGAGTGGCACCAACGTCGCCATTATTTTATTTGGTGCCCATTTAATCGGTAATCAGGCGATGCAAGTGGGTAATTTAATTGCCTTCATGACGTATGCCATGCAAATTCTGATGAGCTTTATGATGCTTTCAATGGTACTGATCTTTATTCCCCGTGCCCAAGCATCTGCTAAGCGTATCCAGCAGGTCTTTGACTTGAAATCGACCATGAAGGTAGCGGACGAGCCGAAGGAATTACCTACTGATACTGAGCATCATTTGGAATTCGACCACGTTTCTTACCGTTACTTTGGTGCTGAAAAGTCTGCTTTGACGGACATTGATTTCAGCGCTAAGAGTGGTCAAACGGTGGCCATTATTGGTGGTACCGGTTCCGGTAAATCGACCTTGATCAACCTGATTCCCCGCTTCTATGACCTGGAAAAAGGCCAGATCAAATTAGACGGTATCGATATTACCCAGCTTGCGCCCGAAAAGCTCCGGGACGCAGTTTCTTTGGTCCCGCAAAAAGCGACCCTATTTACCGGTTCATTACGAGAAAACATGAAATACGGTAAATCAGACGCTACCGATGCCGAAATTTGGCACGCTTTAGATATTGCCCGTGCCCGCGATTTCGTTGAAGAAGATCCTGATGGCCTTGATATGTACGTTGAACAAGGCGGCGGTAACTTCTCTGGTGGTCAACGACAACGGTTGGCGATTGCCCGTGCCTTGGTTAAGCAATCTGCTATTTACGTCTTCGATGATTCCTTCTCCGCGTTGGACTTTAAGACTGATGCTGACCTCCGTGCTGAATTGCGTCAAGATAAGCACATTCAACAGAGTATCACCGTCATTGTTGCACAACGAATCGCAACGGTGGCTGACGCCGATTTGATCTTAGTTCTCGATAATGGTCAATTAGTCGGTAAGGGTACCCATGATGAATTGAGAAAGACTAATGAAGTCTATCAAGAAATTATTAAGTCACAGATCAGAGAGGGGGAGGCTGAATAATGGCTGATTCTAAATCGAAACAACCCACCCGTCCTGTCCATATTGGTGGACCAGGCCGAGGTCGTGGTCATGGCCTAGTTGAAAAGCCAAAGAACTTCTGGGGAACAACTCGCCGGCTCCTGAGTTATATGTCTGATCGAATCGTCGGACTGGTTTTGGTCTTGATCTTTGCCATTACCAGTGTCGTCTTTCAAATTCGAACCCCTAAAATCTTGGGTAAAGCGACAACTGAAATTTTTACTGGCGTCATGAAGGGTCAGTCTCAACAAAAAGCTGGCTTTAACTTGACTCACCTCCCGATTAATTACGATAAAATCATTCAGATCATTATCATTGTCGGTCTCATGTATCTGGCTTCTGCCGTTTTCAGTTTCCTGCAGCAGTGGATCATGACACGGATTTCTCAAAAGACGGTTTACAAACTTCGTCGGCGGATGAAGGAAAAAATGCGTGTCGTGCCGATTCACTATTACGACACCCACAGTAACGGTGACATTATGAGTCGTGCGGTTAACGATATGGATAACATCGCCAATACCTTGCAGCAAAGTTTAACGCAGGCGGTCACTTCAACCGTTACCTTTATCGGAACTTTATGGATGATGCTCACCATTAGCTGGAAACTGACGCTGATCGCGCTGGTTACGATTCCACTGAGTTTGATCATCGTTGGTATCGTAGCACCGAAGTCACAGCGCTTCTTCGCCACCCAACAAAAGAGCTTGGGTCTCATGAACGACCAAGTTGAAGAAAATTATTCTGGTCAGCAGGTTTTGAAGAGTTTTAACAAGGAAAAAGACACCATTGATTCCTTTGAGAAACAAAACAAGGTCTACTATCAATCCGCTTGGAAAGCCCAATTCATCTCTGGTATCATTATGCCCCTGATGATGTTCCTCAATAACATTGGCTACGTCTTTGTTGCCATTATTGGTGGTATCTCAGTTGCCAACGGTAATATCACGCTTGGGAACGTTCAAGCCTTCCTGCAATATACCAATCAATTCTCACAACCAATTTCACAACTCGCTAACTTAATGAACACGATCCAATCCACCATCGCTTCAGCCGAACGGGTTTTTGACGTTTTGGATCAAGAAGACATGAAGGATACTTCCAACGACACACCGGTTAAACAAACCGATAATCTATTGGAAATGGACCACGTGAAATTCGGTTACGATGACAACGAACTCTTGATGAAAGACTATAATCTGGCCGTGAAACCAGGACAGCAAGTCGCCATCGTTGGCCCAACTGGTGCCGGCAAGACCACCATTATTAATCTGTTGGAACGCTTTTACGATGTTAAGGGCGGAGCTATCCTACTGAATGGTCAAGATACCCGGAACATGGATCGTGAAGATCTACGCTCACACTTTGCCATGGTGCTTCAAGATACTTGGCTCTTCACTGGCAGCATTTTTGATAATATTAAATACGGTCGTGAAGATGCAACCGAAGAACAAGTCATTAACGCCGCTAAAGCAGCTCACGTGGACGAATTCGTTCGTAGACTGCCTGATGGCTATGACACCATTTTGAACGAAGATGCCTCCAATATTTCCCAAGGGCAACGCCAACTGGTCACGATTGCCAGAGCCTTTGTTGCTGATCCTGAAATTCTTATTTTGGATGAAGCAACCAGTTCCGTCGATACTAGAACCGAAGTCCAGATTCAGCATGCTATGGGTCTCCTACTTAAGGATCGAACCAGTTTCGTGGTTGCTCACCGGCTGTCAACGATTCAAAATGCCGATAACATCATTGTTATGAATCACGGTTCAATCGTTGAAACAGGTACCCATGAGGCGCTGCTCAAACAGAACGGCTTCTATGCGGATCTGTACAATAGCCAATTCACTGACGGCATTTCATTTGGTTAGGAGGGACGCGTCGTGAAAAAAATTAGTTTGATTTTATCAGCCGCCCTACTTAGCTTAACGCTGGCAGCGTGTGGCAAACCTTCATTATCAGTCGCCCACAAGAGTTACGCCCCTAGTGGGATGACTGCCGTAATTAAGGGCAATAGTAATCAGAAAACAGTTAAATACCGGATCAACAACGGCTCCACCAAAAAACAGTCAGTACTGAATGGCAGTTACGCCATTACACTGCCTGCTAAACCATACCAGCAAACCGTTAAACTAACTGCTGGTGGCCGCAACGCTTCCACCGTTGTTAAGAAGAGCCCGGCCATCATGAGTTATAGTAAATTTGTCACCGCCTATAACCAAGCCTTGATGGCCACTGCCCTTTCTAAAAAAGATCAGGCAACGGCTATGCAGCTGCAAAAACAAGCTGCGCAATTGCAGCAGCAAAGTGCCAAGCTGCAGACTGAATCAAAGGCTGCTCAGGCTAAGTTAAAGTCTGGTGACACCTCAGCTCAAGCAGACTTGGCTTCACTAGCGAAGCAGGGTCAACAACTTCAAGCGCAAGGTGCTAAGTTGAAGCAGACTCAGGCATCATTAGCACCCGCTTTAGCTAAGGCTAAGAAACAAGTTGCTGACGATACCATCACTGCTAAAGCACGGACCGGTGTTTACAACTTGAAAAAGACTGACAACGCAACCGTTCGCGGGAATGTTGATAATGGTCAACTCATCGGTGCAACGCTGATGGTACCAACAGCTTCACTCAAGTCAAAGGCAGCTGCCAAAACCTTCATGACGGAGCTGGCCGTATTAACGGGCAGTACCGGTGCCAATACTCAAAAGGTATTAAAGGGCTTCGAAAATAAAGCCAACAAGAAGAACAGCAGTCAAACAACCACCAGTACGATTCATTCAAAGGGTATTGATTTTGACCTTGGTTATTCGAAATCAACCCTTTATATTTACGTCACACATCATTAATTAAATAGTGTTATTGAAGGGTGTCATCCTGTATTTATAGTCAGGATGGCATCCTTTTTTGTACGTTTTCTTAGGAATATTTAATAATTACAAATTTGATAATTTATCTATAATAGTTGCTCAATCAACGTTCGTCATATTACCCAATTATCAATATAATGACTGACATATCAACTATTATAGAGATAATTCATTAATAAACTGTAATATTCCAAAATGAATAAAACGACTAATTAACAAAAAATTTAAATATTTATTTAGTTCTAAGTATTGTCAGATAATTAAAATTAGAATATCATTAGAATAATTCGCACCACATAGTTGACCCTCCCTTTCGTTTTTAAAAGTAGGTGACAGTTTTTGAAAACTCTGAATCACGATCCTCATTTAATGTATGATCCTCAATTTGAACACGCTGCCTGTGGGATGGGCTTTATCACTCAAATTGACGGTCATGCTGACCACCAATTAGTTGAAAAAGCCCTCACAATGCTGGAACGCATGAATCACCGTGGCGGGACGGGCGCTGAACCCGATACTGGTGACGGCGCCGGTATTCTTATGGCAATGCCGGATACATTTTTCCGTCAGCAGATGGCAAATGCCAATCTGCAGCTACCTAAAAAAGGCGACTACGCTGTGGCACAGCTGTTCTTACCCCACGAAGTCCAAAAACGCGATGCCATGTTAACGGCAGTAACAGCACAAATCGATCAAGCCGGCTTCCCGGTATTATGGACCCGACTCGTTCCCTTTGTTTATGAAAACTGTGGTCCCGGCGCTCAAAAATCCATGCCAGGGTTCGTCCAAATCATCATGCAACGACCAGCTGATATCGCCGCTGGCCGCCCTTTTGAAGACCAGCTTTACACCCTTAGACGTCAGTTGGAACACGTTTTTGAACACCAGTCATTAGCCATTTGCTCACTTTCCAGCCAAACCATCGTGTACAAAGGCATGCTGCACGCCTATCAAGTTGGCCGCTTTTATCCAGACCTGCACGACCCTGCCATGGAAAGCGCCATTTGCCTCATTCATTCACGTTTCTCAACCAACACCTTTCCAAGTTGGGCGCGTGCTCAACCCTTCCGCTTCTTGGCTCATAACGGGGAAATTAACACCTTAAAGGGTGCCGAAAATTGGATGACTAGCCACGGCATTGATATTTACGACGAAGAAGATTCTGACTCCGCTAAATTGGAAAACTGCATGGAATACCTTTACCGTCAGGGACGCTCAATCCCTAAAGCACTCATGATGATGGTGCCAGAAGCTTGGGGTAGCGGTGTTCAGATGCCAAAACAACAACGCGCATTCGATGAATACAACGCCACTTTCATGGCCCCTTGGGATGGTCCAGCAGCACTGTGCTTCACCGATGGCATCCAAGTGGGTGCTTTTCTCGACCGTAACGGGCTGCGACCATCGCGTTATACCTTAACCAAGGACCGCGTGCTCGTGGTGGCTTCTGAATCCGGTGTGGTGGACGTCAAGCCAACTGACATTGTTAAAAAGGGAATTCTAGGTCCCGCTCAAATGATCTTGGTGGATACCAGCTTAGGCAAGATTTACCAATCAGATGAACTCAAGCAAACTTTTGCTAACGAACATCCTTATCAGCAATGGCTGACTGCTAACCGAATCTCACTGAAAAACTTGCCGGAAGTCAAAACAGAAACGGCTATTTCAGATGCCGATTTAAAACGGCTCTGGCTGCAAAACGGCTATACCCACGAAGTTATTGAAACGGCATTGATCCCCATGGCAGAAAACGGTGGTGAACCCGTGGTGGCGATGGGTTTCGATTCACCGCTAGCGGTGCTCTCACATAAAGCTGAAAATCTCTTTACCTACTTTAAACAGGCCTTCGCACAGGTGACCAACCCACCGATTGATCCCCTCCGTGAAAAAATCGTGATTAGCACGACCCTCTATCTCGGCCGTGACGCAGATATCACTACTGATACAGCCGAAAACTGTCATAAAGTCCGGATTGAAAGTCCCATTTTAAGCGATCAAGATTACGCCAAAATTGAAGCGCTGGACCTACCAGGCCTCAAAGTGGCTAAATTGGGCTTGTCATACGATCTTACTGAGCGTCCTAACCGATTGTTCCATGCCTTGGATGACCTATTCAAACGGGCTGAAAACGCCATTGATAAAGGCGCATCTATTCTGATTCTTTCAGACCGTTCTACTGGTAGGCACCAGCTGACCATTCCCGTCTTACTGGCAGTTTCTGGATTGCACAACTATCTCGTTCAGCAAGGTAAAAGTACCGATGCATCCATCGTAGTGGATACGGCAGAAGCCTGTGAACTGCATCACTTTGCCTGCCTCGTTGGCTATGGCGCAACTGCTATTCACCCTTATGGCGCTTATGCCACCCTGGTTTCACGTGGTTATGAAGCCAAATTAGCCAACTATCGACTGGCCGCTACCAAAGGCATTATCAAGATTATGAGTCGGATGGGGATTTCCACCATCGCCGGTTATCAAGGCGCTCAACTGTTCGAAGCAGTTGGCCTATCAGCTGAAGTGGTAGACCAGTATTTCACTGGTACCCCGAGTCGAATCGGCGGCCTAACCCTCAATCAAATTGAAGACGAATACGCAGTGAAATATCACGCTGCCTATGATGCTCACAACATTGACGATTTACCATCCGGTGGCAGTTTCCAGTTCAAATCAGATGGTGAACATCACCTTTACAACCCAGAATCTATCTACCAGTTCCAAAAGGCAGTGCGTTCTGGCAGTTACGAGGAATACCAAAGATACGCGCAACAAATGAATCAAGAAGCTATTAGCGATCCTGTCACCCTACGTTCTATGTGGGAAATTCAAACAAAGGGTCGGACAAGCGTTCCCATCAACGAAGTGGAGCCAGTTAGTTCCATCGTCAAACGGTTCAAGTCCGGCGCCATGAGTTTCGGGGCCCTTTCAGAAGAAGCCCACGAGACGATTGCCATTGCCATGAACAAGTTAGGCGCACGCAGCAACTCCGGTGAAGGCGGTGAAAACCGGAACCGATTTAAAGTTGGTGCTGATGGTCTGAACCGGAACAGTCGGATCAAACAAGTTTCCACTGCCCGGTTCGGTGTCAACGCTGAATACCTTGAAAGTGCCGATGAGATTCAAATTAAAATGGCACAGGGCGCGAAACCTGGTGAAGGTGGTCAACTGCCCGCTGGTAAAGCTTATCCTTGGGTGGCTAGTATCCGGGGTTCCATTGCTGGTGTGCAATTAATTTCACCGCCGCCTCACCATGATATCTACTCGATTGAAGACCTTGCTCAGTTGATTTATGACCTAAAACAAGTTAACCCTTACGCGATTATCAACGTTAAGCTGGTCTCTTCAACTGGTGTTGGGACGATTGCAGCCGGCGTGGTTAAGGCTGGCGCTGATACCGTGGTGATTGCTGGCTATGACGGTGGTACCGGTGCAGCTCCGAGAAACTCCACCCGTGATTGCGGGCTGCCATGGGAAATGGGCTTAGCGGATGCGCACCAAACATTAGCGCTTAACCATCTCCGTCAGCGAACCACTCTTGAAGTGGATGGTAAACTGCTGACCGGTCGCGATATTGCAGTCGCAGTCATGCTGGGCGCTGAAGAATTCAGCTTTGCTACCCTGACCATGGTGGCTATCGGCTGTATCATGATGCGGAAATGCAACCTCAATACCTGTCCCATTGGCATTACCACCCAAGATCCACAATTACGGCGTCTATTTGCCGGTAAACCGGAATACATCATTAACATGATGCACTTTCTGGCACAGGATCTCCGGGAACAAATGGCCCAATTAGGCTATCGAACCGTGGATGAAATGGTCGGTCATGGTGAACATCTGGCTCCCCGTTACGTCCCAGCTGGTAAGGCTAAATCGCTTAACTACGATAGGATGATTGGTAAAACCATCACCATTCAACGTAAAGCTAAGGATCCCTTCCGTGCTAAATACAACTGGCCTGACCTCAACGCGATTACTGAAGCCGGCCTGAAAAACGGGACTACAATATCGATCAATCAGCCTATCAATAATACCAACCGGGCAACAGGAACCCGACTCGGTGGCTGGATTGCTGCTCGCTTTGGCAATCAGGGACTCAAACCGGGTGCTCTGCAACTGAACTACACCGGTACTGCCGGTCAAAGTTTCGGTGCCTTTATTACCCAGGGATTGGAACTCAAGTTACGCGGGGAAGCTAACGATTACGTGGGGAAAGGACTTTCTGGAGGCCGACTAATCGTTGCTTCGCCAGAAGGTGCCGAAGACATCTACGCCCACGCCCCGATTATCGGTAACGTTGCCTGTTTTGGTGCCACCAGTGGGGAAGCCTTCTTCAATGGCCGCGCTGGTGAGCGTTTCTGCGTTCGTAATTCCGGTGCCAACGTCGTAGTGGAAGGTATCGGCAATAACGGCTGCGAATATATGACCGGTGGCGTCGCTGTCATTTTAGGGCAAACGGGTCGGAACTTTGCTGCTGGTATGTCTGGTGGTGTTGCCTACGTTTATGATTGGAAACACAACTTCAAACAGCGTTGCAACACCGAACTCGTTGATCTGTATGATTTAGACGAATCAGGCGACGACAGCATCCTCAAAACTTTGATTGAAAAACACTATTACTACACCCAATCTTCACAGGCAAAGAAAATTCTCGACAACTGGGAAGAAGCAAAGCAGTTATTCGTGAAAGTCTATCCAACTGATTATCACCGGATGCATGACTTGATTCACAAATTTGAACAAGCGGGCGTCCCTGAGAATCAGGTGATTCAAAAAGCCTTCGACGTCGCCACTCAAACGGGAAAGGAGTGATCGGTATGGGAGATCCAAGAGGATTCATCAAACACGATCGAAAGAGCAACCCCATGCGGCCGATTCCAGCACGCATCAAGGACTTCAACATTATGGAAATCGACTTAGGTGATGCTGATCGCCGGATTCAGGCCAGTCGCTGTATGAACTGCGGCATTCCCTTCTGTCATCACGGTGTTTTTTACGGCGGTAAACGTGGTGTTAGCGGCTGCCCAAACGATAATTTAATTCCAGAATGGAACGATCTGGTTTATAAGCAACGCGATAAAGCGGCCTTTGAGCGCTTAACCCGGACCAACTACCTGCCAGATATGACTGGTCGAGTTTGTCCCGCACCGTGCGAAGTCGCCTGTGTTAACGCCTTAAATGGCCCCGGAATCACCATTCGTAATAACGAAAAATTCATTATCGAACAAGCCTTTAAAAATGGCTGGGTAGTTGATTCAGGTAAACCCGCTCACCGAACTGGTAAAAAAATTGCGGTTATTGGCAGCGGTCCCGCAGGTATTGCTGCTGCGTGGCGCTTAAATCAACTGGGACACTCCGTCACCGTTTATGAGCGAGCTGACCGCTTTGGTGGTTTACTGATGTACGGGATTCCTAATATGAAGCTACCTAAAGAAGTTGTTGAACGGCGGATTCAAGCGATGCGTGACGTAGGCATTAAATTAATTGCCAATACTGAAGTGGGTCGAGATATCGACGTTGAAACTTTAAGGGCTGAGTACGATCGCATCGTGATCTGTACCGGTGCTCGTGAAGCCCGTGATTTAGACGTTCCCGGCCGGCAGCTTAAAGGCGTTATGAAGGCCGTGGATTTCCTAACTGACGCAACTAAGTCAGTGATTGAGAATGGTACTGAAGCAACGGATGCGCTAAAGGGCAAGCACGTGGTAGTCCTTGGTGGCGGCGATACGGGTAATGACTGTATCGGAACTGCCATTCGTCAGGGTTGCGCCGGTATCACCCAGTTGGAAATCAATCCGGAATTGCCAAAGGAACGCACCTCAGATAATCAATGGCCAGAGTGGCCAATGGTGCTGAAAGACGGCTATGGTCAACTGGAAGCCCAACGGTTATTCGGAGAGATTACAACGTATACGGCAACTGCCACTGGTTTCTTCGGTAAAAACGGTCAACTATCTGAAGTTGAGGCTAGCCGTACCGATCATTTCAAGCCAATCCCAGGCAGCCAAAAACGTATCAAAGCTGACTTAGTCTTACTGGCTATGGGTTTCACTGGTGCGGAGCAATGGCTGTTTGACGCCTTTGGTATTACTAAAGTAAACGCTAATTACAGTACTAACGATAGCCAGATATTTGTGGCCGGTGATAGTCGCCGTGGCCAAAGTCTGGTGATCTGGGCCATTTACGAAGGCCGGATGTGTGCTGAAAAGATCAATGCTTCGTTTGAGGTGTTGTCGGCTAAAGTCTAATTTAAAATGATAAAAAACGGGCAATTTTCAGCGAATTGCCCGTTTTTACTTTCTTGAATTTAGGTAACAAAAATAGCGCTGATGATCACTCATCAGCGATATTTTCAGTGACGCGAACGACTAATTATTTCTCGTCTTCACGTTTCTTTTGCTTCGTGAAACCTAATAGACTCAACATACTCATGAGACTGATGCCAAGTAATGCCCAAACACTGGTATTTTGTTCGTTGGTTTGCGGCAAAGTGCCTGTCTTTTGACTAGTAGCCTTGGAACCCGTTACCCGTTGTGGCTGACCAGCTTCGGCGTTGCTGCTCTGTTGGACCAGTCCAGATTGCGTACCACTATTAGCACCACCCGACTGAGTTGGCTGACCAACCGTCTTTTGACCATTATCAGTGGCAACCACATTATTGTCTTTCCCACCGGTCACTGGATTACTACCTGACTCATCACCACCAGGCACCGTATTGTTGTCGGAACCATCAGTAGTCATATCAGTACCATCCGTTGGTGTACCAGTACCATGATCAGTTGAACTGCCATCTGGTACATCCGTCGGGCCACCATTATCTGAAGGATTTGCAGGTACCGTGACACTGACGGTAATTGGCTTCGATGGATCTTGGTTATTCGGAATCTCAACGTCGCCATCCGTACCGTTTAAGACATAGCCGTTTGGCACGTTTCCAGAAACATCAAACCGATTACCTGGGTTACCTACGACAGTTGCCGTACCAACTACATCACCACTTGGTGTGACAAAGTTGACCGTGTACTCGTTGGCTGAAGGAACATTATCCGTTGGCACTTCAGTCTTAGTCCAAACTTGAATACCGTCAGTATCTTGACCAGCCGGAGTCGTGACGTTGAAGACAATTGGTGTCTTCGAATCATCGCCAGCGGTTATCGTGATATTGCCAGTCTTTCCTGGAGTCGGAACATAACCCTTTGGTAAGTTTGGTGTGAGCTCGTGCTTGTCGCCTGGATTACCAACTATGGTCGTCTTACCAACCACATCACCATTTGGTGTAACAAAGTTGACCGTGTACTCGTTGGCTGAAGGAACATTATCCGTTGGTACTTCACCCTTAGTCTAAACTTGAATTGGGTCTGTATCTTTGCCAGCTGGCGTCGTAATGTTAACCATAATTGGCGTCTTCGGATCTGAACCCTTTGGTATATTGACGTATACCTTGTCATTTCCTGGTGTTGGCACATAACCGGCCGGAATGTCTGGTGTAACATCAACTGTATTATCTACTCCTGGGTTAGCTGGAACCGTGATTTTACCGACCACATCGCCATTTGGTGTGACAAAGTTTATCGTGTACTGGTTGGCGTATGGCGCATCAGGAACTTGTTCCTTAGTCCAAACTTGGACGCCATCCGCATCTTGACCAGCTGGTGTTGTGACGTTAAAGACAATTGGCTTATCCGGCACATCGGTCTTACTAATCGTGATGTTGCCATCTTTACCTGGTGTTGACACGTAACCCTTTGGAATACTTGGGGTGACGTTTAACTTATCGCCTGGATTACCAACGAACGACATGTGACCAATAACATCGCCGTTTGGTGTGACAAAGTTTACCGTGTACTGGTTAGCGTACGGTGCATCGGGAACCTGTTCTTTGGTCCAAACTTGGATACCATCTGCATCTTGACCAGCTGGGGTTGTGATGTGAACAATAAGTGGTTTCTTCGGATCAGCACCCTTTGGAATATCAACGTATACCTTTTCTTGCCCTGGTGTAGGTACATAACCATCAGGAATATTTGGTGTAACTTCAATGTGATGGCTCAACGCTGGGTTACCCGGAACTGTGGTCGTACCAACCACATCACCATTTGGTGTGACGAAGTTTACCGTGTATTGCTGAGACGCTGTATCAGGAATACCAATCGCATTGTAATAATAAGGTTCATCTGCGTTTAAGAAGGTTGAATCCTTACCTAAATCAGGATTTCCCAACTTGGTTAAGTCGTCCTTGGTAAGCGTAAATTTAACTGGATTCAATGCTGATACGTACGTAAATTCAGGTACGTAAGTAATCTCATCACCACCACTTGGAATTGAGTGAAGCGGCACTGCTTGGTAATTACTGTTAGCATCAGGCGTAAAGGTAACATCACCCGTTGCTTCATCTGTACTGATTGTCCAGTTAACTTGCTGAACAATTGGACTTGGTAATTTAGATTCATTAACGTCTGTATTACCCTTGAAGGTAATCGTACGGGTTGAAGTAATGGTTTCCGTGGAGATGTGATGTGTTAAATGAATCACTACATCCGCATTATCAGCCGCAGCAAAGGTATATGACCCTGAAGCTACTTGACCATCAGCTAAATCATAGCCAGCTGGCTTATCATTGGTATTCCAAGTAGCACTGCCACCTGTAATCCCAGTAAGCTTTGTTGGTGTACCAACTGCAGCACCATTGTTATCGTCATCAACATATTTAACATTCGCACTTTGATTGGTACCGATGTAATGAACGGTAACAGATTCGTCTTTCGGTGTTTCAGTTTTCATTGGATGTTGAACCGATACACTTCCAACACCATTCTCAACGGTATAACCGGCGCCCGCAACAGCCTTATAACCAGGAACAGTTGGTGCTGTTAATGCAGGATACATCCCCATTGGGGAGTAAAAATCTAACGGTGTCTTAGATACTGCACCAATTGGCCGAATATAGGTCACTTGCTGAACTTGGTCTGGAGCAATCGTATCACCTTTACTATCAACAAAATGGATAGTCCTGGTCTTTGTGACTGTTTCATAATCCAGTTTTTCCGCAATTGGTACTGTCCACTTTTGATCTTTCGTATCATCATGATCAAACGTTGTAATCGCACCAGTAAACGTTAGGAAGTCGTTAAAATTCCCAGTAGTATAACCAGCCAAAGCATAGCCTGCTGGAATCAGATTCAAGATTGTACCTTCATCATAGTTAACTGGACTATCAGAAGCACCAGTTAAGGTAGTGGTGGCCAATTCAGTACCATGATTATCAACAAAGTAAACGTTAACCGTTTGAGTATTAGGAACATAGGTTACATTGACGGTTGTGCCACGCTTATCAGGCGTAGTGACCTTACCATTAGTAACATTGTCTTTATTAGGTACTGGTGTAGGAATGGTAACTGTCTTATCAGTATTAATAACGGTATAACCAGGTACATTGGGAGCAGTAACATCAGTGCCAGGAAGACCCGTTACCGTAGTTGGGGTAGCGTTCTTGATTGGGTCACCATTTGGATCAACAGGAACTAAGGTAGCATCCGCAGGCACCTGATCATTAAACTTACTCAATTTAACGGTAATTGTTGGAGTAGCCTTGTCATCGTGATCAAAGACTTTCGGTGCGGTAACAAAACCAGTCTTATCACCATTAATTGGAAGATACCCTTGGCTTACTAAAGTCTTTTGAATATTCAACGCTTTGGTGTAGTCGATATTGCTATCGGATCCACCCGTTAAATCGATGGTATCACCTAACTTATTACCATCTTGATCAACGAATTGAACCTTAACTGTTTGAGTATTTGGCGTGTAAGTGACTTTGACAGTAAAATCAGGGCCATTGGGAATAGTTACATTTGACGTAGTTGCAGCGTATCCGGGAACATCAGGAACCGAAACACTGTTACCTGGGAAATCATTAACCGTTGTTGGCGTGGTGTTCGGAATTGGGTTATTGTCTCCATCACTTGGAACTAAAGTTGCGGTTACTTTTTGGTTGTAGACGACATCGATACCAGTTAAGCTTGCAGAATCAGTCGCCTGATCAAACGCAATTTCAGGTGCAGGTGTCACACCAAAATCAATGGCAGATCCATCGGCATGATTAAATTCAAAGGCAAGTATATCTCCGGCCTTAGACGAGCCCAATTGCTCACTCGTAGTTACACTGGTGGTATCTGGCTTACTATCATAGTAACTATTTGTTTGTGTGATTGTATTTTTAACCTTATCCACACTGATGACAGATTGTTTAATCCCCGATTTGTTTTGCGGCGTGTTTGCATACGTTAAGGTAATTTTATTTAGTTGGTCAGTTGGGTAGTCAGAAACACTGGCATCAATTGCCGAAACTTTTGTATCGTTACCTAACGTGAGTGTTTGAGTTGGTTTAATAGTTTTACCCGTCGTATCTTCAACTGTGACAGGAATATTCAGGGCAGTAACATTTAGCTTCCCCGCCACATCAATAGTGTTATCAAACAAATACCCTGGGTTAGCAGCAGCTAGTTTAGATAACCCTTGATTGGAAAGTTGAATATCATAGCCCTCATTTGGAGCGGTAACAACGTTCTTAATAGTAGATAAGTCCAAATCACCATCAGCAGTAGTAATCGTATAGGTATTGTTGCCTGCAGTTGCCCAATCACTTGGTGCTTTCAAGTTACTTGGTAACGTAACGGTAAACGTATCAGGTGTAGCCGCACCCCAGACGATAGTTTGGTCACCCAACTTAACTTGGTCATCATTCAAAACTTGCTTATATTTGACATCATAAGTTGTTCCCGGAAGAACAGTTTCGTCAGAGGTAAGTGTAGCCGTGCTAGCTTTAAAAGTCTGCTCCTTTGGAATACCCGTTTTATCTAATACATATTGAGTACCATCAGTTGTAGTTATCGTAGTTGGAATTATTGATAATGGATTATAAGTGTCGCCAACCTTGCCGTTAGTTGTGACAGCGTTACTATTTGTTGCAGCATTAGTAATTGATGTACCTAATTCATCAGTCAGGTTATACGTGTCTTGGACTGGAGCATGAACGATGTAAAATTGTCCCACCCATTGAGGGCCATCATAACCATCACCCAGTGTTAAAGCATTTGTTAATCCAAGTGCGGTTGCCACCGTCTGATTGTTGGGAAATGAGCCATCATGATCTAAAACATATTTACCATCCGTCAAATTACTAGAGTCAGTTGCATAGAGAATGGCATCGTCATTCTCACCCTTTTGATTACCATACTTCACAGTTGTTACATTATTTATATCAGGATCGACCATGATGTTTACCGGGAAGAGGGAATACGAATTGGTATCAGTAAAACCAGTTGTTGTAACGCTGCCCCATTGAACAGCAAAAGATTGTCGTCCTTTATAATTATCTAACTGTTTAACCGTAAAGTCCGTGTACGTGACACCTCTTTTATCCAAAACGGTTTGAACTTGCTTTTCAAAACTTTGTGCAGGATCCGTAGGCTTTGTATAAGTAGTACTTGTCTGGCCGTTCACGCTTGTAGTATGTGCATCAGCAATCATCATTCCTGCGGGAACAATCACAATATCAGTGAAATTCTGAAATGCACCTGAAGTACCATTGAAAAAGGGCAGGCTCATGTAAGTACCATCACCATCACCTAACGTTTTATTGTTGACGCTCTCATCAGTAAAATCATCATCTCCTAGATAAAATCCGCCACCAAAATTAGATAAGCCCCGATGAGTCGCAGAATTAGTTACAACTACACTGATTTGCCCAGATCTAACATTAGTCGTTGCTAACTGACGATCTGGATTAGCACTATTTAGGGTAGCCAGTGCTGCAGCAGTCAGATTGACAGTATAATTACCAACTTTAGTATTATCAACATTACTAGTGTCAAAGTAGCTTATTGGAATAGTATATACAACATCGTCTTGACCCGTATTATCGTAGCTAACAGCCCAATCAGTTGGTACCTTTTCTTCACGAGAAATAACACCAGTCAGTGAAGTTGGCAAAGCAGCATTGGCAACAATTGTCGCAACACCAAGACTTAATTTTGTATTATCCGCAATTTTAAACGTTCCTGGAGCAATCTTATCAGCGGTAATATCATAGTTTTTATTAACGTCCTTTAACTTTTGCAAACCAGCATCAGTTAAATTAACTAGATAACTGCCAGCAGTTTGGCTGTCAATATTAGCTTGAATATCACCAGAAGCCAGCGTAACCGTGTACGAACCATCATCGTTAGCAGCCCAGTCAGTCGGTGCAACCAAGCCATTATCCAGTTTGATTTCGTAACTAGTTGGATCCGTTGAAGCATCGTTATCATACAGTTTTGAAGTATCCGCAATAGTTACAGAGCCACTAATAATGGGTGCCTTGGTGATAGTTAACTTGCCACCGACTACAGTAGATAGTGTTAAATTTTTTTCTTTGTTAGCTACAACCGCATTGATGCGCTGAATTCCCATATCACTCAAAGTGATGTCATAAGTACCTACATCTTGTTGGACCTGAGATAAATCTAAGTCAGTTGAGGTTGAAGACACCAAATATTGATTTGGGGTACTAGTCACATACCAATCGCTTGGTGCTGTCAAATTGTCTGAAAGCTTAACGTTAACATTGCCTGGAATATCGGTGTTACCGTCGTATGCCTTCAAAGCATTTTCAACTGTTACCGTTGGCGTCTCAACTGGATCAGCCACCGTTGAAGGGTCTCCTTGAGCACCAGAAACCGCTGTAATAACTTGTGGTGTACCGGTCTTAGCATAGGCTTCCGCTGCAGCAGTCTTCGCTCGATCAATCGTACTTTGATCAGTAACGTCACCTAAGTTAGTCGTTTGAATGTTAGGCGTTGCTGCTCGAGCTTGCATATCATTTGTGGAAGGCGTCTTCGTTTCAGTTGAAGACGGCGTTCCTGTTCCTTGATTCTCCGTTTCCTGGTTTTCTGTTTCAGGTTCTGTTGTCGTTCCAGTTGTGTCTGTATCCGTTTTCATTCCAGATGTAGGTTCCTGTGATTGTGTTTCATCACCAATCACGACGCTTTTTGCTTGTAAATTAGTCTGTGTTGCAGTCGACTGAGATGTTTCTGAGTCAGTTTCAGTAGTTGCCGCATGAACATCTGGATGGTCACCCATCACAATGCCTGCGCCTAGCGAAATCGTGAATAGACCGGCGAAGAGCCACGTCTTTCCAACCTTATACATCTTAAAGTGTTCTTTAACCTGAGCACTATCCTGTAGTACCCGTTCGTGCTGCTTTTGTAGATCTTGCTTATTCATTTGATTGCCCCCCAGCAAAATTTAAACCTAGCTCCAACTTTTAGTATCCCTATTCATAGGATGCCGATATACCTAGTTAACGCTATTAATTATCCTCCAACGATACATAACAATTAACTAACCTTTGTTTGCCCATAGTATAACAATTTATTATCAAAAAAACCAGTAACAGAACGGAATTTACTGATTTTAATTTAAGTTGACTTTGCAAGTATCACTGATATGTATTTTAAAATACAAGGTGCTTCCAATCTCAATTGAATGAATCTATCACCTTCCCAGTCAAAAAACTCCTTCAACACTATTCTGATCAATTAACTTTACATTGCTTAATCATTTTCACGTTTCTGCCGCTTAACTAAGCCAAGCAAGCTCATGATACTTATCAGACTAAGGCCTAATGAAGTCCAGATGTGAGTGTTCTGTTCATTAGTTTGCGGTAACTCAGATGTTGCTTTGACTGTGTTATTAGACATCTGCTGACCAGATACTGGTTGAGCACGCTCACCAGCCTCGGTTAACCCAGATTGCCCCGCTTGACCAGTCAAACCCGTTCGATTTTCACTGCCATTCGTACCATTATTTTCTTGACTCGGTACCTGTCCATTATCCGTCGTCTCACTCACTGGCTCATTTGGCACTGTACCACCATCAGTAGTAAGCGTCGTTTCTGGTGTAGTTGGTGGTGTCTCGGGCGTAGTTGACGGTGTCACATCATTATCTGGTGCATCCGGCGTAGCAACGTAGTAAACCATTACTGTCATATTTCCAGCACTCTTGCCTATCACAACACCTGGGTATTCATTATCAACACTTGTTTGATCAGGTGTATAGCCTGAAACAACTGGCGAATTCACTGCAGGATAACCACCCTCGGGAACTGCCACAGTAGCACCCGTGACTTTATCCGTCGTAATGTACCAAGTCAATGGTTGTACTTCTGACGCATGAACTGGCATTGTCGTCCCTTGAACGAAGTAATTAATCGTCCGGGTTGTAATCGTGGTGGCATGCCCGATTTGATGCGATAAGTGAATGACAATCGTACTATTATCAGGCGTAAACGTGTAATTAACCTTATCGCTTTGACCTTTACTCAACTCGTAGTTATTTGGTGTCACAACGTTAAACGTACCTGTTTGGTCAATAAATCCGTCTAATGATGTGCCTTCAACTACCTTACCGTTTTCGACATCATCAACATAGGTGACAGCAATCTTGGTGGGATTGGGATTGTACGTCACGGTAACCGGCTTCAATGTTTCGTTACCAGTTAAAGTTGTCACGTCAATGCTACCAGCACTGACTGAAGATTGATCAGGTGTGTAGCCGATAATCTTAGTTGACGTCACTGCCTCAAAACCTTGACCAGTTTCAGTAGTTGGTGTCCACGCACCATACGTGATCTTGCCAGTTACTTCATCGATTGTCCCTGTCCGGATATAATCTTTGAGTTGAGTTACCGAATCACCTGCTTTATCACCCTTTTGATGATCAACTGTATCGTTTCCGTAAACATAGTTGATGGTCCGAGTCACCGTTGCCCTCAATTCGCCATTTTGGGGCTCAGTCACAGGCGTAATCGTCCTTGTTGCGTGTTTAATGTAGACATTGTAGCTTTGATCAACCTGGTCATCAATGTCATACGTCCCACTGGATGCACCATCATCGGCCCCAACCTGAACGTAATTGGTCGGTAACGTAATTGTGTTTGTGTACGTCTCATCCGTAGTTCCGTGCAGTGTTTGTTCAGCTAGTAGCACCTCGGTACCATCCGCTGCCGTCCAGTCTGACGTCTTGGGTGAGTCGTTCACATCAATGTAGTGCACCGTAACTTTTTGTTTGTCTGGATGATACGTAACTGTTTCTACCACTGGCTGATCATTGGCCGTTAAACCACTCGTTGCCACAGCCACAACCGTATCCTTATCCGGTGTATAACCAGTCAGCTCAGTATCACTGGCCCCAGTTGGTGAGTCAACTGCTGCAAACCCTTCACCAACACTGGTTACAGCCGTCCACGTACTGTAATTCACATCGTTAGTGACTAAATCGACTATCCCTGTGCGCGTAAAGTCCTGTTTCTGAACCACTGCTGGTGCTGCAGTCGTTCCCCGCTTACCCGCAACTGCATCATCCCCATACACGTAGTTTATGGTGCGCGTAATTGTGGTTTTTAGCTGATCGTTTTGGGGATCAGTTGTCGGCGTTATCGTCTTTGTAGCATGTTTGACGTAGACGTTATAGTTCTGACTGATCTGATCATCAGTGTCGAAAAAGCCACTGACAGAACCCGTGTCTTGAGCCACTTTAACATAGTTTGTCGGCAAGATAATGGGGTTTGTATAAACATCATCCGTGGTGCCATTCAACGTTTGCAACGCCGAAATCAGTTCAACACCATCCATCACTGTCCAGCCAGATTTCTTATTTGAACCCGTAACATCGATATAGTGAATCTGAATTATTTGAGCATCCGGATGATAAGTTACTGTTTCTGACTTTAATGTCGTCTCACCCGTCTTCAGTCCAGTCAAATCAACGTTTTCTGCAGCTATTGAAAGTTGATCCGGCATATAACCGGTGATGGCAGTCGATGGCACAGCTGTAAGCCCGCCATCATCCTGACTAATTGGCGTCCAAGGACTGTAGTAAATCACATCACCAGTGACCTCATCAACGATTCCAGTCCGTGTGAAGTCTTGCTGCTGGTTAACTGGTGCGATTACCTGATCGCCTTTGCGATGCGCCACAGTATCATTTCCATAAACATAGTTAATCGTTCGAAGTACCGTTGCATTTAATTCATCATTTTGGGGATCAGTTGTCGGTGTTATCGTCTTTGTAGCATGTTTGACGTAGACATTGTAGCTCTGATCAGTCTGGTCATCATTATCAAATATTCCGCTGGATGCACCATCATCGGCTGCAACCTGAACGTAATTATCTGGTAATGTGATCATGTTCGTGTAAGTCTCATCCGTAGTTCCGTACAGTGTTTGTTCAGTTGGTAGCACCTCGATACCATCTGCTGCAGTCCAGTCCGAAGTCTTGTTTGAATCATTCACATCAATATAATGTACTATGACCGTTTGCGGATTACCGGTGTACGTAACGTTGACTGTTGTATCTGTTGGTTTTATATCAGTAATCATATCGCCGTTAATCGGTACAATGCCAATATCAGGCGCGTAACCGTCTACCGTTGGACTAGTTACTGCTGTAAGCCAGCCCATTGGCGTATAGGTAACCTCCCCAGTAACTTTATTTTGGATAGCAGTATAGGTTAAGTTCTGGACGTTATCAGTAATGCCCGTTACAGGCGTACCGTCGGCCATCTGATAATGAATCGTCTGTTTAACCGTGACTGGCTCCAGCACCTTTGTTTCAGCGGCAACAACAATAGTGGCCTGTTGATCTTGACCATCATCGTGATCAAACGTGCTGTCCATCGTAATTCTTGGGGTAGTAATTCCCGTAGATGGGTCCATATCTGTCACGATTTCGTAACCGGCCGGAACTTCGTCAGTAACCATATCAGCTGTAAGTTCGGTATCAGAAACGCCAGTTACATCATATCTAGAGATAAGATTAGCGTCAGTATCTTCAACGGTTACGTGGACGACTTGCCAACGTGGCGTATAGACAACGGAGACCAGAATGTCACCTGGCACTAAAGTTGATTTCTGATTGATGATGGCATTTTTGGTGTTATAAATGGTCAAATCAACACCTTGCTGTACTAACGTATCGCCCACGTTTACTGGTATAAATCCTTCTGGCTGACTGCTACTACCGGATTGTTTGGGATAGTGATTTTGATAAGTCACATTAATTTTGCCATTGTTAATTACCGCTTTTCGGTCATACAGGTCATACGGTTGATATTGCCAATTCCAATAATCAACGCGAGGCTGTGGCTGATCAAAACCAAAAACAGTAGCTTCCATATCATAACCGGGTTTATTTAAGTCTAAACCATTAGGAATATTAACTTTGGTGTTGGTTAAGGTATAAGTCGCTGTCTTTGAAACTAGATCTAAATCTACCGACCATGTCAGCTGAACATTACCACCATCGGCATAATCGGTACCCAAATTAGTACGATTGGGATCAGTTCCTTTTTCCCAATTTGGATAAATCCGAACTTGAATATGAGACGTCATTGTATTGGTAATATGATCCGCACTGGAGTCATCTGCTGTTTCTTGAGTACCAGCTACCGCAGTGATTGTTTGTGGCGTACCTGTTTCAGCGTAAGCTGCTGATGCAGCACGCTTAGCCTGTGCAATGGTATTTTCGTCAGTTACATCCCCTAGATTGGTTGTTTGTACAGTTTGCGGGACAATCGTTTTAGGCGCAGCGTCCTCAGCTGTTGATGCTGCCGGCATTATAGTCTCCTGAACATTATCATCCACTGGTGGTGTATGCGTTTTCAAATCACTAGTGACGTTTGGCACCGTTTGTCCATTATCCCTGAGTGCTATTTGCGATGCTTGTGAAGCCGGTTGTTCGTTAATCACCGCTTGCGTCGTTTCTGATTCAGCTTCCGCATCTGCATGCGCATCCTGATGTCCGCCAAAAACGAAGCTGGTACCCAGTGAAATCGTGAATAGACTGGCAAAAATCCACGTTTTGCCACTTTTATACATCTTAAAATGTTCATTAATTTGACCACTATCTTGCAGTACCCGCCTGTGCTGATTTTGTATCTTTTGCTTATTCATTTTATTGCCCTCCAGCAAAATTTAACAACCTACTAACATCTCCACCCAAAAATATCGTTAAATAGTTAATGTCGTTAACTATATAGCAACTCAATATCCTAAATGACTTAATTAACTTTGCTGTTAGTATAGCAACTTATGGGTTAAATAACTAGTGGTTGTTTCTTATCTTCATTACTTTCTCTAAAAAAATAGACTCCAAGAAGTCACCGCATTAACTGCTGTGTTCCTAGAGCCTACTTTCATTTTATTTCGTCACAACACCGATTTCAAAATCCGCTGTGATCTGTGTCAAACCTTGCTTTAAAATACTGTCTTTACGGTCAACCGCGCGCCAAGTCAACGGTGTCATCTCAAACAGCGCTCTGAACAATGCTGGTGTCAGGTCAAACTGATAGTGGACTGGTGTGAAGTCAACGTTGCCGTAATGTTCAACAAAATGATCCTTAACCGGTGAATTATCGTAGGTAGCATGTTCACCCTCCGGATAAATCAACGCACGCAATTCTTTTAAATATTGACTGTTAGGAATAACCTTGATCAGCTTGCCACCTGGCTGCAATACCCGGTCAAATTCCTGATAATTAGCCGGTGACAGGATATTGACGATGGTAGTCAGCTGCTGATCACCAAAGGGTAGCTTCGCCAAATCGCCCACCATGAATAGCGGTTGCGGATCATTAACTGCACCCGAACCCGCAATATTAATGGCTGGTTTGGAAATATCTAAGCCGACGTAAGCGTCATTTGGATTCTGCATCGCTAGCCACTTGGTAGTCGTTCCTTCACCGCAACCGGCATCCAGCACTAAACCACCATGCTTAATCTGGGTCGAAACCGCCTGTAGCATTGGCTCGAAAAATCCTGCTGTTAACATCTGCTGTCGATAACGTAACATCTCATCCGTATACTCGGTTTTAACCGGCGCGTTGATCATAAACAACGTGCCTTTTTTGGAAATATCAAAACTATGTTCATTTTCACATTGAACCGTTTGGTCGATCACCGACGCAATTTCGCCACCACATACTGGGCACTGGAACTGTGGTCGATGCTGGCTTACAAACTGACTTGCTAACTCTGCTTTTTTCACACTGAGCCTCCGTTACGCTAAATGATGTGGTTTAATTTTAACAGCAAACGCCATTAAATACGAGACGGCTAGGAAACCGGCAACAACGATGTATGGATAATGCGTGTTCATATCCAATAGCGCACCAGACATTAACGGTCCAATCACGTTACCAACGCTGGTCAATGACATGTTCAATCCATTGATCAAGCCCTGATTCTTGGCGCTGAGCTTCGTCAGTAACGTGGTGATTGCTGGCCGCAGAAGATCAAAGGCAGTGAAGACCAGCAATGTGGCAATAATGACTTCAATCTTGCTGTGAGCGAAGATGATCCAAACAGTTCCGATAAGTGCAAAGAAGAAACAAATGCGAATCAGCCGCGTTTCCTTGAAACGAACGACTAACCGATCAAACAGCATCACTTGGAAAACCAGCGAAATCAAGCCATTTAATGTCAGAACCAACGCAATGTTGGCAATGCTAAAGTGAAAGACTTGGTTCACGAATAAACTGTAGATACTCTCAAACCCTTGCAGGCCAAAAGAAGATACCAGGATCAAAACAAACAGTAAGACCACTGGTTTGATCAGCAGATCGTGCCAGTCACCGTTCATGATATTGGCTGACTTCTGGCTTTGACTGGTGATTTGATCCGGTTTTTCAATTTCAGAATCTTTAGGTAATAAAATTAATAATGCAATGGTACTGAGCAACCCTAAGCCACCCGCAAACCAAAATGGGGTTTTGTAACTAATACCAGCCAGAATACCACCGATTCCAGGTCCCAGTATCAAGCCACCGCTAAAGGCTGCGGACAGCCAGCCGATAACCTTCGCTCGTTGTCGTTTGGTCGTAATATCCGCTGCCAGCGCCATCCCAGTAGGTGTCACCATAGCAGCCGAGATCCCGCCGATAACCCGGTCAATATCAAACATGCCCAGCAAGTTAGTCAGCGCAAATAAGATTTCTGAAACAGCATAAAGTGCCAGTCCAATAGCAATAATCGGTTTTCTGCCTACTCGATCGGAGATTTTTCCGATAATTGGTGAGGTGATAAATTGGGCAAAAGAAAACAAGGCCGTCATGACCCCCATATCAAAAGCCGACAAATGAAGCTGGTTACGAAGAAATGGCATCACTGGAATGACCAGGCCGATCCCCAGGCAAACCAAGAATTCACTTAAAATTAAAATCAAGATGGCACGTTTTACTTTTCCCGACATATCTATCGCCTCCCACGAATTTTAGTCACAAGTATTGTAGTATATCAGGTTTTTCGTTATAACTCTACTGATATTATTCAATAGACCTAATCAGCAAAAAATCAGCGGCTAATCCGTAATTGGATTAACCGCTGATTTCATTTATTTAATAATAAGATTACTTCGTACTTTCTGCAAACTTAGTCTTGATATAATCTGCTGAAATCTGAAGCTTCTTTAATTCATCTTCCGTTAATTCCAGTTGTAACTGTTCCTGCACACCATCACGGCCAACAATGGCTGGGTATGACAGGTAAGTGCCGTATTCTTCACGGTAATTAGAAACTGGCATTTCGGTTTCAGCACCACTTAAAATCGTGTTAGCTAAATGAACCGCTGCAGTAGCGACTCCATAGTTAGTGTATTTCTTGCCATGGAACACAGTATGGCCACCGACCTTGGCTTGGTGATCAAGGTCATCCAGATCAAGGTTTCGTTCCTTCGCAATTTCAGTGATTGGCTTCCCAAGTACACGAACTGTTGACCAAGCCGTAAATTGAGAGTTACCGTGTTCACCTAAGTTGTAACCAACAACTGAACGTGAATCGATGTTCAACTTAGCAGCCACAGCCCGCTTCATCCGTGCTGAATCCAGTAAAGTTCCTGTTCCGACAACGTGATTCTTAGGTAAGCCGGTAACTTGTTGATAGATAGATGTAATCACATCAACGGGGTTGGTGATGACCACCATCTTACCATGGAAACCAGAAGCTTTGATTTGAGCACCGACTTTTTTAGCTGCTTCGCTGGTAAATGGCAGTTCAGCAAACCGGTCATCAGTTGGGTTATCCTGTAACTTAATATTCCCAACTGCTGAAATAATGACATCAGCATCCTTTAATGCAGAGTAGTCATTCACTGTAATATTAGTATGTACAGGTAAATTTGGCATTGCATCTTCAAAATCCAATGCGTCGGCTTTCACCTTATCCTCGCGAATATCGATTAAAACTAAATCATCAGCGAAACCATTGGCCACGATATAATGGGCAGCGGTTGCACCAACATTCCCCATTCCAATGACACCAATTTTTCGAGTCATGTTACGCACCTCTATTTTAATAATTTCCTAATCGGATTGTTACTATCTTACCATTTTATCAGGAATGTGGCGACTGAAAATTAGAATTGAGGGGTTGGGGGAGGGATTTTCCTGGGTGAAAAGGCTGATATTCTAGGTACGTAGGCTAATAAGATTAAGTTCCCTTAAAAAATACTCTTACTTGGCCTTAACGTGCGAAAAGACTCTGATTCCTGCCGTATAAGCAAATAAGTTGGCCTCCCCAAAAGACCTCTTTGCCCTTATCTAGCTGAAACGCGCAAAAAGGCTCAGGCTCCTGCCATATAAGCAAACAAAAGCGGTTTTCCCCAAAAGGCCTGGGAAAAACCGCTTTTGTTCACTTATATTCTGGAGCCTACCCGAGCCTTTTTGCGCTCTGCGCTCTACATCTTTCTCAACCTTTCAATCCTCTCCTCCATCGGGGGATGGGTATCAAACAGGTGAGTGACCGATTTTTTCTTTTTCATTGGATCAGAAATATACAGCGCCGCACTACTCGGATCCGCCTCTTTCATCGGTTCCGAAGTAGAAATCTTCTGCAACGCCGAAATCAATCCCTGTGGGTTTCTTGTCAGTTCGACGCTACCTGCATCCGCTAAATATTCCCGGTTCCTTGATAATGCCATTTGAGCCAAGGTGGCTGCTATGGGACCCAAAATAATCAACAGAACCGACACGATCATCATGACAATTTGTATGACGTTGCCGCCATTATCATCGTCATCATCTTCACGACGACTACCACCGCCCCACCAGAAATAGTTACCCGCTAAGTTAACCATTCCGGTAATGGCAGCTGCCAGCGCTAAGGCCACCGTCTGCAACCGAATATCATAATTACGCACATGGGTCATTTCATGTCCCATGACACCTTCCAGCTCTTCCCGGTTTAAGCGCTCGAGAATACCAGAAGTGGCTGCTACCGCAGCATGTTGCGGATTATTCCCCGTAGCAAATGCATTAGGACTGGGATCATCGATGATAAAGACCCGCGGCATTGGTACCCGTGCCACTAGTGCCATATCTTCCACAATGTGCCATAGTTCTGGCGCCTGTTCTGCTTTAGTGATCTCGTGGCCGTGATTCATCGCCATCACGATATTGGTGGAATTACCAATCATGATTGCCGCGTAAACACCCGCAAAAACTAGTGCCAGCACTAATCCGGCAATGTAACTATCAAAGAAGACGTACCCAATCGCTGCCCCGATGGCCAGTACTAAGATGACGAACCCGGTCAAAACGTAAATCGTGCGCCGTTTATTCCGCGCAATTTGTTCGAATAACATCTCTTGTCATCCCCACTTATTTATCAAAAGACACTTTTGGTGCTGCCTTTTCTTCTTCAGGAACCTGCAAGTATTCGCTGATTTTGAAGTGGTGAATTGATGCCACAATGTTACTTGGGAATGATTGAATCTTCAAGTTGAAGCTGGCAACGCTTGAATTATACAGCTGCCGTGAATAAGCAATTTTATTTTCAGTATTCGTCAGTTCTTCCATTAACTTGGTGTATTCTTGGTCAGCCTTTAAATCTGGATAAGCTTCAGCTACCGCAAAAATACTCTTCAATGAATTACTCAACTGGTCAGAAACGGCCATGGTTTGTTGGTGGTCTTCACCCGAGCTGTTCACCAATTGATTTCTCAATCCAACGACTTTTTCCAAAGTACTTTGTTCGTAATGACTATATCCCTTCACCGTTTCAATCAGGTTAGGAATCAAATCGTTACGACGCTTTAATTGAACGTCAATTTGACTCCACGACTCCTGAACGTAGGTCCGTCCCTTGATCAAACCGTTATACGCGCTGATATAAGCAATGATTAAAATAACGATTACCACTGCTGCAATAATCCCTGCAATCATGTCTATTCCTCCATTTCAATTCTACCTATGAGTTGTCTCTATTTTACCAGTTCCTAGTACAATCACCTAATCGTGATCTTATCAAGGGAACATTCTTAAGGTTGCCATAACTTTTCAAGTTAACTAAAAAAGCCACCGCACTTGGCGATGACTTTCAGTGTTCAGATATTACCGACCCACAGCTTCCATTTCTCTTGATACTTGTTGCCCAGCTTCAACTTTCGCAACGGCTCGGTGAACATTAACACCGTTTTGATAAACGTCCTTTTCGTGTTGAATGACAGAAATGTCTTCGATTGGATTTTCTGTCATCGCAATGAAATCGGCGTATTTACCCACTGCAATCTGACCGTATTCATCATCAACGTGCATTGCTCTTGCACAGTTGATCGTTGCCGTATCAATGGCTTGTGCAGGCGTCATCCCTGCTTTATCAACGTATAGCTGAATCTCGTAGGCACTTTCACTTTGGAAACCATTATATGGTGTCCCAGCATCTGTCCCCATGGCAATTGGGATTCCAGCAGCCGCAGCCTTAGTGATGCTTGCAAAGTGTTTCTCGATATTAACGATCACCTTGCGCCGCGCCCATTCTGGGACGGTCTTTTCGCCGTATTCATAGATGGCGTACATGGCATTCATCGTTGGAACGACAGTCGTACCGTGTTCCTTAAAGATCTTGATAGTTTCATCATCAATATTAAAGGCGTGTTCAACTGTATCAACACCGGCTCGGGCGGCTTCTTTGACGCCTTCAGCACCCTGAACATGAGCAGCGACTGTCTTGCCCTTATGGTGAGCTTCAACTACCGCAGCTCGCACTTCGTCTTCATTAAACTGAATATCATCTGGTGTTTCACCGTTCTTTAGCACGCCCCCAGTGACCATAAGTTTAATGTTGTCGACACCCTTCTTCATCGCGGTGCGGACGCCTTTAATCATTTCATCTACACCATCAACTTCATGACCACTACCTGAGCCATGGCCGCCAGTCATGGTAAATGCACGACCGGATGTCATCACCTTAGGTCCTTTGATCATACCCTTTTCCTGCATTTTCTTAATCTCAATATCGATATCATAGGCGGCACCAACGTTACGAATGTAGGTAATTCCGTTGTTGATAGCATCTTTCATGTTTTGAATAGCATACATGGTGTTAAATTCACGAGAATCTGAATGCCGGTCCTCTTCACCATCGCGCCACCAGTAAGTTGGAATACTGGTGATATGAGTGTGGGCGTTCATGATCCCTGGCATGATGTACTTACCTTTCATATCGACTGTTTCATCGACTTGAACGGCACTGCTGACCACACCTTCACCAGTTTCAACGATCTTACCTGTTTCCGTATCGACTACCACATAGTGATTAGCTTCGAAGTCCTGTGCGTCATGGTTGTAAATTGCTGCGTTGGTATAGTTGATTTTTGTCATAATAATTTCTCCTCTTTATATGTAAGTTTTTTAACTGTAACGGACCATCATCTTGAGTTGAGACTAACGCGTATGACATATCAACCACCACCTTTCTTGTTGTCCAGCAGCTTCCCCCAAGCCGCTTGTCTCAGATACTCAACCTTGAGCACCTCAGAGAAGCGGCTTGAAGCCAGCTTCTATGTATTATTTCCAATAAGCATACTGCAATTGTCCGGATGCCCCAGACAGGGTATCCCACTTCAATCCGCCAAGATCTCTATTAACCAAGTGAGCCTGGGCCGTTTGGAACGTCGGCGCAACTGCCGCAATTGACATCAAGCGTTTATCAGCTTGTTTTTCAAATTCGTAACGCTGTGCAGCCGTGTACTGCTCAGTGTCGTTGACTTTGGCCATCAGTGCATCATATTGCTTATCCTTAGTTTTGGAGAAATTAATCGAGTTTTGACTTTGCATCCCGTCCAAGAAGTTTTGCGCATCTGGATAATCTGGACCCCAACCGACTGTTGTGATGTCAAAATCAGTCGTAAAGTCGCGGGATACGTGAGTGCCATGAGGTACCGAAACGATATTCACTTTAACACCCTTCAAATTCTTCTCAACGGTACCTTGAACGTATTCAGCTACCTTCTTTTCTGTATCGGTATCATCCACCAAGAAATCAATGCTGACCTTATCTTTGCCAATTTCTTTTTGTGCTTTAGACCAGTAATCCTTCGCTTTATTGACATCTGTAGGTGCCTGATCACCAACTTCATCGATAAAGTCTTTACCATTAGTTGGGTTCTTCGCGTAATCCTTTGGCACGATGTTAGTTGAAGGTGTAGAACCATCCTGCAGCACGTTATTTGCCAATGCCTTACGATCGATTACCATGCTGATCGCCTTACGGAAGTTTTCGTTTGCCGTTGTTGGCCGCTTAGAATTGAAGTAAATGTAGTTGTTTCGCCCATTCTTGGTAACCACTTCTTCTTTCTTGTTGGCGTTTGCTTTAACGAATTGGCCATTAATACTGGTTAGTTGAACCGTTCCGGCATTGAACAAGTTTTGTGCCGTATTATCATCCTTAGCCACCTGGACATCAATGTTAGCAATCTTCACGTTCTTGGCATCCCAGTAATGGGGGTTCTTGACGTAGTGCCAGGAATCATTTGATCCTGTCCACCCCTTAATTTCGTATGCACCATTAGCAACCGTGGTTTCAGCACTTGACCCATACTTGTCGCCAAATTTCTTAATTGCACTCGTATTCAAAGGCCGGTAACTGACAAATTCATAGTTCATATAAGGAACAGGTCGTGACAGTTTAATGCTAAAAGTTCGGTTATTTTCAGCGTGAACACCCAACTGACTCTTAGCCATCTTGCCGCTATTAACAGCAGCGAAGTTTTGGATGTATTGCGTATCCGTTGTTGCCTGTGACTTAGTTGCAGGATCGGCGTTTCGTTGCATCGCGGTGACGAAGTCTTGGGAAGTCACTGGATCACCGTTTTGCCATTTAGCAGTCTTTTTGATCGTAAAAGTATATTTGGTGCCATTTTCAGTTGGCTTTACAATTTTCTCAACAACGCCTGGAACAATTTTGTTATCAGCGTTTCGTCGGTAAATACCTTCACTGATTTGGTTAATAACCGCAGCCCCGTTGGTTTCAATCGACTTGTTGGGGTCGATGGTCATGGGCTCGCCAGGAATAGTTACTTTCAGTGTTCTGCTAGCGTTGCCGCCTGCTCCACCGACAATGGTCGACGCGCAGCCACCTAATAAGGCGCTCATTATCCCCATTGTGATACTTACGATGACGATCATTCCTTTATGTGTGCCCATTAGCTATTCCTCCATTTCTATGTGTATTAATATCGATGAGCGGTCCAGCACCACTCTTTTCGGCCAAAAAAAGCGCCCTTTCAGAAAGATTGAACTTTCTAAAAGGACGCTTAAGCGCGGTACCACCTTTTTTGTTGTGCAAAAACACAACCACTCACGTACGGCCGGTCGACTCGGCATAACGTTGGCGCTATATTGGGCGCACCCTAACTGCTCTATACAAGCAGTCTCACTCGGATTTAACTTTTGAAGAACAAGACGTTACGTCATCACAGTCCCTGACGCTCTCTGAAAACCTCTTGCTTTCGACTCCTTAAATCTTCTCAGTGATTTCTCATCGATATTTAATGATGCTCACTATACAGAGTTCAGCAATCAGTGTCAACCGTTTTGTGTCAAAAAGTTTTGTGTACAACTTATCTTGATTTAATTTATTCTATAATATGTCATCGAAAAATGACGCTTTAATTTTTTGCCTGTTTTCGGAAATTAATCAAAATCAGCGCAAACGTAGTAACAGCTAAAATAGCAAGCAAAATAAAGTCTTGATCGCCGCCACGGGCAGAAAGAACCGCCTGTGACAAATGCGGATCGCTATGCTGACTACTGGTCAAAATAGCGGCCATAATAGCCGTCCCAATCGAACCAGCGTATTGCTGACTGGTGTTAAACGCAGCGTTGGCATCCTGCTGCAACTTAACGTCTACTTGCCCAATCCCATTGGTCATGACATTACCGAAACTAAAACCAAATCCTAGACCGAAAATCAAATAGAAGAAAATAATCATTGGAATGTTCAAATGAAGGCCGAAAATGGCAAACAGAATCATGGCGATCACAATCAAAACACTGCCGATTCGAATTGGGTAGCCCGCGCCATGTGAATCCAGCAGCCGACCACTCATCGGTTGAACGATCCCTGAAACTAAGCTCCCTAGCAGAATAGCCGAACCAGCTACCAATGAATTTGCGCCAAACACTAACTGACTGTAGTTCGGCAGTAAATATGAGATACCAATGTTCATCAGTTGAATCAAGAAATACGACATAATACTCAAAACAAAAGTTGGTGATTTAAAAATGTTGAGGTCCAACAAATCACGGTCAGAGTGAAATGAGTGGTAAATAAATAGTGCCAGAACCACGAATCCCGCTGCCAAGAAGCCCCAGAACTGAATACTGAACCAGCCAAAATCGCCAGCCTCAGTAAAGCCCTCAGCAATCAAAAAGAAGGAAAGTCCCAGTAGTATGAGACCAACAAAATCGAACGTGTCGCGCCGAGTTTTCATCTTCTGCGGAATCGTAAAAGCGCCCAATAAAACCGCGATCACAACCACGGGTAAAATAAACCAAAAGATTTCACGCCAGGTAAACAAATAGGTGTTCATCCCACCGTATGTTGGCCCAATGGACGGTGCAACACCGACCACCATCCCGCCGAGGCCCATAAATAAGCCTAACCGGGCAACGGGGACTTGCTGCAGAATAATCGCAAATAATAGCGGAATCGCATAGCCGGTTGCGACAGCTTGAATCAGCCGGCCAATTAGTAACACGGTAAAGCTTGGTGCCAAGGCACACACACAGCTTCCAAGAATAAATGACACCCCTGAAAAAATAAAAATACTGCGAATTTTATATCGTCGCTGGATATAAGCTGAAGTTGCCATGGTCAGTGAAACCAGTAGTAAATACCCAGTAGACAGCCATTGAACCACACTCATGGACAGTTTAAACTGCGCCATCAGTGTTGGGAACGTCACGTTCATCGATGTTTCAACTAAAACACCGCAAAACGCCATTAAACCAGCACCAATAATCGCTAGCATTGTCTTTCTCGGAATGGCTTGATTTTGCAAAGTAAAGATCCTCTCTCTATGTCGTTTTAATGGTGATGATGACAAACATCATGACCAGCCTATATAGTATAGGCGTTCTCTGCTTAAAAGGCCAAGGTATCAGGCAATTAATGCCGGATTTAGAGTATAATTTTAATGAGACGATTAAGGGGGAGTTATTATTGCAAGGCGATTATTTATTTTACGTTAAACTGGGTTGGCTGATCACCGGGGTCTTCTTTGTGATTTTTGGCATCAACTATGCCTATAACCGAACGTGGCTGAGAAACGGCATTTGGTTCAACCTGTTTTTCTACAGTTTTTGGCTGAATCTGGCCATGACCATTCTGAGCACCGACAATAACGCTATTATTTATCCCGTTGGGATCCTATTCTTATTTATCCTCTTCTGTATTGGTCTGGTCTTTGCGCTTCAGGCGATTTTATTGCTGTGGAACGCGGCCATCGTTTGGCGCCGGGAAAGCCATTCGCTAGCCAATTCACTGACACTTTACCTGGGAATTGGCATTATTCTACTGCCATTTCTGATTAGTCTTATCCGGGCACATTTACCCGTCTTCTGGGCTGACGTGTTCACGACCTTTCCAGTCCTATGCATCTTGTATGCCGTCTTCTGGTTTTATAATTACCTTACCGTACTGGTGCTCTACCAGCTCTATTGGCCCCGTCACAACAAGGATTTCATCATCGTACTGGGTGCCGGTTTGATGAACGGTGACCAAGTCACCCCCTTGCTAGCGCAAAGAATCAATAAGGGGATTCAATTCTCCCAACGTCAATTTAAGAAAACGGGTCACGCCCCGAAAATGATTTTTTCCGGTGGTCAGGGTGGCGATGAAACCATACCGGAGGGTGAAGCCATGCGTCAGTACGCTATTACCCACGGTGTCGGGAGCAACGATGCCCTGGCTGAAACGGCCTCCAAAACGACTTATGAGAACATGGTCTTTTCTAAAAAAATTATCGATGAATCACCGGTTAAAAAGCCAAAAACGATTTTTGTCACTAATAACTACCATACGTTTCGAGCCGCTATCTTTGCCCAATCAGCAGGATTAAAAGCCGCCGGTATCGGTTCTAAAACAGCCGGCTTCTTCCTGCCAAACGCTGTCATGCGTGAATACATCGCCATCGTCATGCGTCAGCGGAAATTACACTTGATCATGGTGATATTGATGTTGATTTTATCGCTAATGCTGGTCATGCTATCACTGCATTCGGACTGGATTGCAGCGTGGTTACAGGGAATTCGTCAGTTTTTGGATCACCTCTAAAGAAGGTGTGACACAACTCGGTAGATTCCAGAATATAACACCCAAAAGCGCTATTCCGATGGTTTTTATCGGGATGGCGTTTTTGGGTGTTATATGGCCGGAATCTGAGTTGTTGAACAGGTTAAGGCTATATTCGAGTAGCGAGCTAAAGCAAACTTTAAGTGATCATTCAGTCAAGAAACCAGGTGAAATTTTTACCAATATACGCTTATATCACAGCCACTTTCATTCCGTCACAATTTTAACATCGTACCCGTTCCCTGCTAGTATTCTAGAGGCATTATAAGGACCCAGCCCCTTCCGGTAAAGAATGTAGACAGTGTGACCCGTTGGGATTTCGTTTAACCGGTCACGTAGCTCCGTCAGTGGAATAGCCAAATCCGAATCAATTGTGCCGCTAGCTGACTTACCTGTTTCGCGAATATCGAGAAAGGTACCGTCACAGCGTTCAGTCTCGGTTAAATCACCGTACTTGACCGTCTGATTAACTTGCTGGCGTTGGTTGATCCCCACGTAGCCAGCCATATTCAACGGATCGCGAGGAGCTGAATATGGTGGTGAATACGGTAGCTCGATGCCTGGCAGTTCATCAATGGTGAGACCACCAGCAATCGCCGCTGAGAGCTCCCCTGACCGTTTATCAACACCGTTTTCGCCCACGAATTGACCGCCGAGAATTTTACCAGTATCCGGTTCATAAATCAGTTTAATATTCAATCGTTTCGCATTCGGGTAGAAATAAGCATGGTCAAAGGGGGTAATGAACACACTGTCGTAATTGGTAATTCCCGCTGCTTGCAGGGTTTGTTCGGAGTAGCCCACCATACTTGCAGTAAGATTAAACACTTTCACAGCGGACACACCCACAAATCCGGGATAATGTAGCGGCTCACCGTTCAAAATATCTGCCAGTAAATGGCCCTGCCGGTTGGCGGCACTGGATAGCAAACTTGGAATCGGTAACCCGGTGATCCGACTAGTTGTTTCGATAACATCACCAATGGCATAAATATCAGGCGCAGAAGTGGCAAATTGATCATTCACAATAATGTGTCCATCCGCCCATAATTGAAGACCAGCGTTTTTGGCAATTTCACTATTGGGAGTGACCCCAGTGACCACCACCAGCATATCCGTGGTCAGTACACTGCCATCTGATAAATGCAGCTCATGACCGTTGTCGGTAACCAGCTGAATCGTCTCACCTAGTTTGACATCCACGCCGTTTTTTACCAGTTCTTTTTCCAAGAAATCTGCCAATTCAATATCATATGGTTGCATCACTTTGTCGGCTTGATCAATCAGCGTCACTGATAATCCTAGTTGCCGGAAGTTTTCTGCAAGTTCAACACCCGCTGCGCCAGCGCCTAAGATTGTCACCTGCCGAGGCGCTTCCGTTTGGATGTAGTTTTTAATCCGGTCACCATCCGTCAAACTACGCAGCGTAAAGGTGTTATTAGCAGTTTCAATGCCGCTGATGGGTGGCAACACTGGCCGCGCGCCAGTTGATAGCACTAACTTGTCGTAAGATTCATCATACTGTTCGCCACTCTCCAGGTTCTGCACACGCAACACGTGCCTTGCCGGATCAATCGCTGTGACTTCGTGACGTACGCGAACATCAATATTGTTATTCTGTTTCAAAATTGCTGGCGTCCGCTCGATTAACGCATTACGGTCAGTGATAACACCACCTAAATAATACGGCAACGCACAGCTGGCAATTGAAATATGTTCGCCACGTTCCAGTATCAGAATCTCGTTTTGTTCATTCAACCGCCGAAACCGGGTGGCAAAGGATGCTCCAGCGGCAATGCCGCCGATGACGATGACTTTCATAGGAAACCCTCCATTCTAAATAAGCGCTTTCATCAGATTTAGCATACTGGTTAACTAACTAATGCGCAAGCAAGATGTTCCCATCACTACCACATCTTCTTCAAGCAATTAATTTACGAATTTGCTGTACTACATTATGAGAAAAGTGTACACTAAGGAATAATGTTTTCTCACAGAATATTAATAATCTAATTGGAAATACATATTAGGGGGAACCAACCATGTTTAGCGAAATCGGTCAATTAATTTTTGACAATGAAGCTGTGGCGAAAACGCAAGATTTTACCATGGGACTAGAAATCGAGATGCAACGAGTCGACGAAACCGGGGAATTAAGTCAGGAACCATATCCTGCTGGTGCTGGCGATGAAAAGACGAACCCTTGGATCACCAACGACTTCTTGGAAACCATGTCGGAGGTCGTTACACCGCCTGCCAGTCACGCACTGGATGCGATGCACTACTTATTTAGTTTAAATAACGCCTTACGAACCGCACTTTCACCAGGAGAATTACTGTGGCCCTTATCGATGCCACCACGTTTACCAAAGGATAAGTCAACCATTCCACTAGCTAAAATGGGGCCTGACAAAGAAGCCTACCTGCATGAGTGGGTCAAACGTCATGGTTTCGCTGCTGGAACGCCATGTGGTGCTCACATTAATCTTAGTATTGATGAGCATGTTTTCGAATTGGTGTATAAACATTTCAAGGACCGTTTTCCGAATCGGGTTGATTTAGAAAACTATCTCTACACGATTATCGCTCAGGGCTTTTGCCGATACCGCTGGCTGATTACCTACCTCTTTGGCGCCAGTCCAATCGCTGAAGCAGGTTATTTTGATAAAAATGAGGGACCGGGTCATCCAGTACGGAGCATCCGTCAAAGCACTTATGGCTTCGGTACTAAGTTTAAAGGCGACTACACCAGCGTTCAACGGTACGTGGACCGGATCGAAAAAGGCGCCAAAGATGGTACCTTGATTTCCGATTATGAATTCCACGGTGCCGTCCGTTTGAAGGGTAACTCAAATTTGAAAGACCTACCTAAAACCGGCGTTAAATACCTAGAACTGAGAATGTTAGACTTAGACCCCAGCAGTTCAGTGGGTGTGAGAACCGGCACGCTACGTTTCTTACGATTAATGGCCAGTTATTTCATCATGACACCTGCTTTGCACCCAGAAGAGGTCGAAAAAGTCATCAACCGTTCTGATGAAATGAACGAAATCGTTTCTGAAGAAGAACCTACTTCCGTCACTAAATTTCAGGCTAAAGCCAAGGCACTCATGCGTCGACTAGAAATGTATGCCAACCAAATCCAGTTGGGACCAGAATATCAAGAAGAACTGGAAGATCTCGAAGACCGAATTGAGAACCCTTATACCACACCAAGTGCACGACTAATGACACACGTTAAAAACGATTCACTAGAAGCGTACGCACTGATCCGGGCTAAGCGTTATCAGAATTCAGCACTGGAGACCATCCGGCCGTTTAAAGGCTTCGATCACAAGCGAAAACTCACTGCTGAAGATTTGAAGAGTCAGCTATTCAAGGGTAGTTGGGAACCGCAATGATCATCAAAAAGGACGTTCACTTATCAGTGTAAACTGGTAAGCGAACGTCCTTTTATTTAGCAGTAGACATTAAGCTGTCACCGCCGCCCTTTCACTAATCTTGATCGTGCCATCTACTAGATCAGCTTGCAGGTACTTGGCATCCAAGTGATCCAAGTAGAAGTCAGTGACCTTGTCACGAATTTGCTGTTCAATGACCCGACGAAGTGGACGTGCACCCATCGCTTCATCGTAACCTTCAGTCATCAACCAGTTCTTAGCATCGTCAGAAACCGTTAACGTGATGTCCTTCTTAGCTAACGTCTTGTTAACGTCATCCAATAACAGGTCAACGATTTGACTTAAATCGGTCTTAGTCAAATGACTGAATTGAACGATCCCGTTGAACCGGTTCAGAAATTCTGGTCTGAAGTATGGTGCCAAACGTTCGGATAGGCTGATATCCTTCTTCTTGTCGCCAGTCAAAGCTTCATTACCGAAACCGGCGTTAGAAGTGGCGATGATAATTGTGTTCTTAAAGTTGACCACGTTACCCTGACCATCCGTCAACCGACCATCATCCATGACTTGCAGCAACAGGGTCAACACTTGCGGATCAGCTTTTTCAATTTCATCCAAGAGGACAATTGAGTATGGGTTACGCCGAACTTGTTCCGTTAAGGTGTTACCGTTATCCTCGTAACCAACGTAACCAGCACTGGTCCCAATTAATTTAGAAACCGCTGTCCGGTCACTGTATTCACTCATGTCCAACCGGATAATGGCCTCCTTGTTACCAAACATGTCCAGGGCTAATTGCTTAGCCAATTCCGTCTTACCCACACCGGTAGGACCAACGAACAAGAAACTGCCGATTGGCCGGTTACCTTCATCAAAGCCAGCACGGTTACGACGAATAGCACGAGCTACCATCTCAACAGCTTCGTCTTGGCCAATAACCTTAGACTTCAGCCGGTCAGCAATGCCTTTTAGACGCTGAATATCGTTGGTACCCATCTTAGCAACGGGAATGCCAGTCAGCCGTTGAACGGATTCAGCAACGTCATTTGGCGTCGCAACCACGTTACTTTCAGTTGTGTCGTCAGCATGCTTGATTTGAGCTTCCAGTTTTTCGACGCGTTCCTTAGCTTTAGCGGCCTTTTCGTAGTCTTCTGCTTTAGCAGCTTCGTCCTTGGTCTTTTGAACTGTTTTCAGTTGTTCTTTCAGACTTGCTTCATCGGAGCCAGCGTTACCAGCTGCTAAGTGTGCCGCAGTCATGTCGATCAAGTCAATCGCCTTATCTGGCAAGGTTCGTTGTGGCATGTATTGAACGGAGTAGTCCACCGCAGCCTTCAAAACATCGTCCGGCAAGCTGACGTGATGGTGCTTCTCATAGAGGCCTTTGACCCCTTTCAAGATTGCCAGAGTCGTTTCTGGTGATGGCTCGTTGATCACCACATCGTTGAACCGACGTGCTAACGCCGTGTCCTTTAAAATGGTGTTCCGGTATTCATCCTGAGTGGTTGCACCAATCACGGTAATATCACCACGAGAAAGTGATGGCTTGATGATATCAGCTAAGCCTTTACCGCCATTTTCTTCACCGCCAGTAGAACCAATCCCTAAAATCTGATGAATTTCGTCGAAGAACAGGATAACGTTACCGGCGGCCTTCACTTCTTTGACTAAGTTTTTAATGTTGTCTTCAAATGAACCCCGCAGCTGCGTGCCTGCTTCTAGCGAGGACAGGTCAATGGACCAAATTTCCTTGCCTTGCACGGCTTCAGGTACTTTGCCATCAGCAATCGCTTGTGCCAAACCTTCAACTACCGCTGTCTTACCAACCCCAGCGTCACCGACAAGGATTGGGTTATTCTTGATCCGACGACTTAAGATTTCAGCCGTTTCTTGAATTTCCTTGTCCCGGCCAATAACGGGATCCAGTAACCCATCGCGAGCTTCTTGCGTTAAATTACGGCCTAATTTCTCCAAAATACCACCTTTCTTAACGGCGTGATCACCGGCATCATTCACTTCAATTTCGTGCTCGTGGTCTGGTAACTTCCCCGTTGCACGGTACTGTGCGAATTCATCCGGCGTTAATTCGTGACCGTTAACTTCGTAGCGTGCGGTTTCGCCATTTCCCATCTGTCGAAATAGACTGTTAAACATATCATCCATATTGTTATTGAAGAATGGATCGTTAAAATAATTTGCCATATTACATGCACCCCCATGTGATTTGACGCCCAAGCAAAACGCAAAGGCACCGTCTAGTCGACGATGCCTCGCTGATTGCTATTAAGTTGGTTAGTCTAGTCAGTCGAGGCGGATATTAATATTATATCGAACTTTTGTCTGATATAGTTCTTATATCCCCGTCAACAATTATATATTATCACCTTTTTAGCACTCTTTCAAGCAGAGTGCTAATTTTATTTTTATTTATTTTTGCGGTCCAAACTGGTTATAATAAGACTGTATGTTAAAACGCTTACAAGGAGGATTTACAATGTCAAACACAGTTAAAATTGGTAAATCAGAAGTAACTGCAACCCCATTAGGTCTTGGAACCAATGCGGTTGGTGGCTATAACCTCTTCCCTAATTTAAAAGACGATGACGGTTTAAATATCGTTAAAACCGGTATTGAAAACGGCATTACGTTATTAGACACTGCCTATGTTTACGGACTGGGCCATTCTGAAGAATTGGTCGGTCAAGCTATCAAAGACTTTGACCGTCATCAGTTGGTGATTGCTACGAAAGGTGCCCATGACTTTTCATCGGGTGAACAAGTCATCCGTAACGATCCAAAGTTTATTACCCAGCAAGTTGACGATAGCCTAAAGCGTTTGGGTACCGACTACATTGATATTTACTACCTGCATTTTCCAGATCACGATACACCAAAAGCTGAAGCGGTGGGCGCGTTACAACGCTTGCGCGAACAGGGTAAGATTCGGGCAATCGGTGTTTCAAACTTTAGTCTGGATCAAATCAAGGAAGCTAACGCCGACGGTTATGTTGACGTGGTAGAAGATGAATTTAGCTTGCTGCATCAAGACCATGGCGCGGATATGCTGCCATATTTAAAGGAAAATAATATCAGCTTCGTGCCTTATTTCCCATTAGCGAGTGGTTTGCTGACGGGTAAGTATCAGCGCGACATCGCCTTCCCAGAAGACGATATTCGCAGTCAAATAGCGGATTTCCAAGAACCGCGCTACGGGCAAATTCTGACAGCGGTGGATGCTGTTCGGCCGATTGCCGAAGCGCACGATGCCACGGTAGCACAAACTGTTTTAGCTTGGTACATTAAGAATCCACTGATCAGCGTTGTGATTCCAGGGGCTAAGAAACCGGAACAGGTGGCAGCTAATGCGAAAGCGTTGGATGTAACATTAAGTGATGAAGAATTTAAGCAAATTGATGATGCGTTTGCGGAGTTTAAACAGATTAAGAGTGGGAAGTCGTTGGCAGACCCAGAGTAGAGGAGAGTGTGGAAGCAGGCGGTTAAGGAGCGGCGTGTAAGGTGATGTTGGTAAAAATCCCGGTTTTGGATTTATGCCAATATCACCTTACACATAGCTTCTTGCCTGCTGGAGCACGTTTGAGTGTGGAAGCAAGCGGTTAGATAGCGAAGTGTAAGGGGCCTCACCATAAATCCATGGGTTTGGGATTTGTGGTGAGGCTTCTTACATGCAGCTGTCTGCTTGCTGGAGCACGTTTGGGCAATATGAAATGAAACATCTCACTACTCCCCTCTAGCCCAAACGCGTTCCAGCAGGCAGGGACTTATGTGTAAGGGGGCATCCGGTAAAAATCCTAAGTTCGGGATTTCCACCGGATGCCCCCTTACACGCCAGTCCCTTAACGCCTGCTTCCACGCTCTACATTTTAAAACGCGCTCCACAACACTGATTCCGGCCATATAACTAAAAACGGTGAGTTTCCCAAGATCAGGAAACCCACCGTTTTCAGTTATATTCTGGAATCAACCCGTGTTGTTCCACGCTCTACATTTCTCACAACCCCAATCTCAAACCCTTGTTGTCCTTCCAAATACACCATCTCATCATCATACCCGATCACCTTGCCAACCAGATCTGGTAAGAATTCACCATTCAAATCCCGGTTGTTTAATTGCACACTCACCGTTTGACCATTGGCATAGGCTTCACTTAATAGTTGGGACATCTCTTCCATGGATTGCTGGACCCTTGCAGGATATTTTTTGGCTTCTTGTTTCGCCTGTTTTTTCAACGCCGCCGTATGATCCGACAGATAGAATCCCTGCCACTTCACCACACCGCGATCCCGATAATCGTGGTCGAAGAAGCGCTGCACCAATTGATCATCATTAATTTGCCGTAACTTACTCATCGTTTAATCGCCTGCTTTGAATTAACCTCTGATTAGATGGCCAGCGTTGGCCTGTAAACCCAACAAATTCAAAACTCAGCTTAGTATGTTCTCTTAGCCCCTTAACCACCTGCTCCAAATAGGTTAACTGGTATTGCTGAATACTGTGCAACGGCTGCGACTTCAACCGTTGACCACGGTGCTGATAGTTAAGAAAAAAATTATACGTTTTATCGTACGGGTCATCCGTGATTTGGACTTGATAGCGGACCTGTGGCAATCGTTTAAACCCTGCGTCCAACCGCTCTGTAATTAATTTTAAATCCTTATTCATAAGCATTCCCTCCGTTATGACCACCGACCAATGACGCCCTGTCGATTGCGGTACCACCCTTTTGCAAACTACTTGCGTACACCAATCGGGTAAAGCCGAACCGGTCACGAATTGCGTCAACCACATGGTCAGCTTTGACCCGTTTAAGTTGTGTCTTAGCTGGTTCAAAGAAGTTCAACTGCAGGCCAGTTGAAGGACACAGCCTAGAGGTATAAACTGCCACGTTTCGAATCGTCTGACCTCCCCAGTTGCGCCTGAACAAATCAAGGATTGCGGCGGTAATCTCAGCATTCTGATCAGTTGGTGCAATGCGCATCTCCTGATGAAACCCGCTGCGGCCATCCGCTTCACTGGCAGCGTAGGAAAACCCAATACTAAGTGACACGCAGCCTGCCTGCTTATGGTGATGACGCAGACGCGAAGCTACCTGTTCGCCAACTTCTTTAATCACCGTCTCGATCTCTGCTTGCTTCATGTAATCTTTGGGTAACACTTGAGAATTCCCCAAGCTGGCATTTTTCGGTCCACGGCGCTTTTTTAGCTGTGACCGATCAATTCCCCACGCCATGGCAAACAGCTGCTGACCCATCAACCCCATCTCGCTATTCAACTGATACGGATCCACGTGAGCCAATTCGTACATATTATGGATCCCTAAACGGTTTAAATGGGATGCGGTTCGTTTGGCAATTCCCCAAATATCGGTTAACTTGGTGACCGGCCAAATCGTTTGCGGTACGGTTGAATAATGAATCTCGCCAATGAGATCAGCATCGTGTTTAGCATAAAGGTCCAGCGCTAACTTAGCTTGAAGCGGGTTATCACCAATCCCAACTGTGGTGTATAACCCTAATTCTCGGCGCACCGTTTTTTGAATCCGAACGGCGACTTCTCGTGGTGTCTTCCCGAATAATCGCCAAGAATGGGTTAAATCCAAAATCGATTCATCAATTGAATACGGCATTAAATCTTCATCAGCAACAAACCGGCGAAAAATATCGTTGATCTGTAGATTGCGTTTAATATATAAATTCATCCGCGGTGGTACCACCACTAACTGCGGATCCTGCGGTACCTCCCGGGCACGGGAAACATTGGCTTGTAAATGATATCGCTGCTTAGCCTCCGGTGATGTGGCTAAAACCAGCCCGCCGTTCGTATTCTCCGCTTCACTCATCACTACAAGGCTAATCTTTAGTGGATTCCACCCCCGCGCCACGGCTTCGACGCTGGCGTAAAACGACTTATTATCGATTAAAAAGAAAACCCCGTGAGGCTCATTTTGGTAATTCATCACGCTCACCTCGAACATATGTTTGTAAACATTATACAAACATATGTTCTTATTTGGCAAGCGTTATTTCCAAAATTCTGAAGTCACAACCATTTCGTACTATAATATAAGCATTAAGTTAACATTGGAGGATGATCCTATGTCAGATAACGAGCCTTTCATGAAAGATGCCCACGTAACCTTCCCAAGCGGGACTTTAACATTAACCGAGCTTCAGCAAATTTTTAAAACACTCCCATTTGAATTAGACCTGGTGGATGCTAGCGACCGCTTTGGTTGGTATTCAGATCAGCCCAATCGCAATCACACCCGCTCTCAGGATCAAATTGGCAAAACGCTGGCGGAAATTCATCCTGCCAAAATTCTACCCGCTATCAAATCCCTCATCGATAGTTTTAAAGCGGGTAAACAGGATTCAGTGAACATTCCCAGTACACAAAACGGTCATAAAATTTTGACCACCTATTACGCGTTGCGCGATGACGCTGGTACCTACTTAGGGACTTTGGAATGCACCGCGAACGTTGACCAAGTGATCAGTATGTTTGAAAACGGTGCGTTTGACGCCCTGTCTGGTGCCTCAACTCAGCCAAATAAAACCACTGATACCACTACCGGTGCGTCGGCCAAGCCACAGATGCCAGAAAACCTAGACGCCAACACTGGCGCATCACAAAAGTAACCATGTGATTAACGACGCTGCTCCAAGAATTCGAGTAGCGCTTTTTACATTTTCAATAACCTGTGTAAAATTTTAAAAATTGCCCCTGTGAAAGTTGCACAAATAATTCAGCGTAAATCAATTTAAAGACTAGCACCAAGCCTTTTTAAAGCACTTTCGTACGCCGTATGTCGAGTGCTAAAGGGGACAATTGTCCTAAAAAAGTTTATAATGTAAAGTATAAGTCTGAAAATGAAAGCGGAGGTCACCATGGATAAACAAAATAAAATTGACATCCTAACGCACTTGGTGCAAATTGATTCGGCTAATGATCATGAAAAAATGGTCGCGGATTACTTAGAAAAGTTACTCACGGATCACGGCATCACAGTTAAGCAAGTTGAAACGTCTCCTGGGCGCAACAACCTGATTGCTGAGCTTGGTGAACCAGACGCAACGCCCGTCTTCGCGCTTGCTGGTCACATGGATACTGTCAGTTTCGGTAATGTGGGCAATTGGGCACATGGTCCATTGTCAGCTGAAGTCCACGGTGACCGCCTTTATGGTCGTGGCAGTGCAGACATGAAGGGCAGTTTAGCTGCCATGGTCATTACCATGATTGAATTAGCAGATAGTAAAACTAAAATTCCTGGCCGCATTCGTTTACTAGCTACAGTTGGTGAAGAATACGGTGCCGCTGGTTCTAAACAATTAACTGAACAGGGTGAAGTTGATGACGTTGACGGCATGATCATCGGTGAACCCACTAGTGGTGACGCGGTTTACGCCCACAACGGTTCGCTGAATTACACCGTTACCTCCGAAGGTACCCCCGTTCACAGTTCTATGCCAGAACAAGGTGTTAACGCCTTGACTAACTTGGTTAAATTCGTGAACGCCGAAGCCGATCTTTTCGCTGACGTGAAACCAAGCAAGGAAGTCGGTCCACTGGTTCACAGTATCACCGTCTTCAATAGCGGCGACCAAGTCAACACGATTCCAGGTCACGCTGAACTGCAAGGAAACATCCGCGCCACACCTGAATTTGGGAACGGAGCCGTCATCAAACGGTTGAACATGATCTGTCGCGGTCTGAGTTCCGCACCCGGTGCTGACTTGTCCTTCAACGTTGACATGTCCTTTGATCCCGTAGTCACTGACAAAGAAGACCCACTGGTTCAATTGGCACAATCAGAATCAAGTAAAGCCCTGAAACATGACACTGACTTTAAAGTTATTCATGGTGCTACCGATGCTTCAGAGTATCGTAAGGCCGAAAACCAATTTCCAATCGTTGTTATGGGCGCTGGTGACTGGGAGAACGCTCATAAGATGAACGAATACGTTGAATTGAGCCAGTTCTTGGTGATGGATGACGTCTATAAAGAAGTTGCTTTGAAGTATTTGAAGAGTTTGAGCAAGAAATAAAAGTGGGATTGGGTTGTGGTAAAAGCGTTAAGGCTACATAGCCGAAACGCGCTCCAGCAGTCAGGGCCCTATGTGTAAGTCACTTCTGGTAAAAATCCAAGTTCGGGATTTCCACCAAAAGCGTCTTACACTACAGTCCCTTAACGCCTGCTTCCACGCTCTGCATTTTTGAAACGCGCTCAACAACACTGATTCCGGCCATATAAGGCACAAAAAAGAGGTTCCCAAAAATCAGGGAACCTCTTTTTTGCGTCTTATATTCTGGAATCAAAGCGTGTTGTTTCACGCTCTCTAAAACTCATGCTCACTAACCCCACCACTAATAATCGCTAACGTATCATCCAGCGACTGCATCACCATGTTCTTAACGGCATGGTCAGTGAAGAACGCTACATGCGGTGTGAGTAACACATTTGTCATTTGCTTCAACTGGTTATAGTGCTCAACCGGTGTTGGGCCATCAAACTTTTTGTTGAAGACCTTAGTTTCATCCTCAACCACGTCCAGCGCTGCGCCAGCAATCTCCTGGTTATTCAGCGCACTGATCAGCGCTTGCGTATCCACCACTGGACCACGGGAGTCGTTGATGAAGAACGCGGTTGGCTTCATTTGCGCAAAGGCTTTGTCGTTAATCAAATGGAAGTTATCATCGCCGCCCCAAACATGTACGGAAATGATATCGGCCCGTTTGTACAGTTCTTCCTTGCTAACATAGGTCAAAACGCCACGTAAATCTTCTCGCGGTGCACGCAGATCATTACCGATCACCGTTGCACCAAGAGCATGGAAAATTCGCGCTAAGGTGCCGCCAATCCGACCAACACCCACGATGCCCACGGTTAGCTCAGTTAATTCCTGTGACCGTAACCCAAGCACCACATAATTATTGTCACTGAGTCGGTCGTTAAATTGTGGGATGTGGCGAATGAGTTGCATCGCTTGCGTCAGTGCCATTTCAGCCACCGCTTCTGGTGAATAAGACGGCACGTTGGTTACCCGCAAATGATTTTCCTTAGCCCACTTCAAATTAACAGTGTCGATACCAGCTGAGCGCGCTGACATTTGAATAATGCCGTAACTGGCTAACTTTTTATAGAAATCTGGATTTTGAGTCACTACAGTTCGTTGCTTAAAATCAATTCCGTCGTACCCCTTGGCCATCTCAACCGTATCATCGTGCAATTCTTTATCAGTACTATCAACTTGCACACCATGTTCCTTTGCCCATTGATCAACAAAGGGCTGTTCATCAATTCGCACGTTGTAAGCTAAAATCTTTGTCATTATCTGTCATTCTCCTACCCAAAATTTAATCAAATAAATCCCTTCCCGTTCATCGTTTGAACAGTAAGGGATCCTCACTCTCCCAGTGATTGCCTGAATAATTGATCACTTTCAATTATCAAACAGTATCTAAAGAGTGTCAATATTAAGATTAGAACTCTATGGGTATTTGATGATAAAGCCAACTACGCCTTTGCGCGTTCATGGGTCGCGCTTAAGGGTATCGGCATCACCTTCCTTGTTTTACGGATCAACCGAGCCGGATTACCTACCGCGGTCCAGTGCGCCGGAACATCTTCTAATACCACCGCACCAGCACCAATTTTAGCACCTTCACCAATCGTGATTGGACCTAACAATAATGCATTAGCACCAATAAAAGCACCCCGTTTAACGATTGGCTGCCGGCGGCCATTCTTGACCGTATTCCGTGCACCCAGCGTCACCCCGTGCAAAATCGTCACGTCATCTTCAACGATTGCGGTGGCACCGATGACAACACCAGTGCCATGGTCGATGAAGACTCGCTTCCCAATTTGGGCAGCTGGATCAATGGTGATCCCAGTAGTTTTCGCAGCGTGCTGACTCACTGCCTGAGCTAAAACGTAGTGTCGATGACTATCCAAAAAATGTGTGATTCGGTGCCAAAACAACGCCCTGACACCAGGATAGGTGAGCACCACTTCCAGCAAACTGTGTGCCGCCGGATCACGCTTTAGGATGGCTCGCGGTGTTTGCAGCATGGCTCTCGCTCCCTTGTACGGCCTTGAAGCCGCGGTCCAAATCGGCCAGTAAGTCTTTTTCATCTTCGACACCAATAGAAAGGCGAATCAGTTCATCCTTGATACCATTTTTAAGCCGAATATCACGTGGAATGGCACCGTGGGTCATCAAAGCAGGGATCTCAATCAAGGATTCCAGAGCGCCTAGACTCTCAGCCAACGTAACGATTTTAAGGTTTTCAACGAACTTCTTAGGATCCAGTCCGGGTTGTAATTCAAAGGAAATCATGGCGCCAAAGCCGTGATGCATCTGCTTCTTGGCAATCTCATAATCAGGATTTTCCGGGTCACCTGGGTAGTAAATTTTAGCAACAGCCGGTTGATCAGACAAGTAGTTGAAGACGGCTTGAGCATTGGCTAAGTGTGCCCTCATCCGAAGTGCCAGCGTCTTCATACCCCGTTGCAGCAACCAGCTTTCCTGTGGTGCCAGGATGCCGCCAATCGCGTTTTGCAGATAACCGATCTTCTCGCCCAATTGCTCATCTTTAGTGACGATCACACCAGCAATAACATCCGAATGGCCGCCGAGATACTTCGAAGCGGAGTGCAACACGATGTCCACACCCAGTTCCAATGGCCGTTGCACGTAAGGCGAACTGAAGGTGTTATCAATAATACTCAGTAAGCCATGTTCGCGAGCTAAATCAGCAACGGCTTTAATATCGGTCACGCGCAATAGCGGGTTAGTCGGTGTTTCCAGGTAAATGGCCTTAGTCTCTGGCTTGATAGCAGCTTCAACGGCAGCTAAATCCCGCGTATCCACCACGGTAAAGGTCATGCCGAACCGTTTCAGAACGGTATCAATCAAGCGGAAAGTACCACCGTAAACATCGTTACCAACGATAAAATCATCGCCGGCGCTAAACATTGAGAAGACGGTATCGATTGCTGCTGAACCAGAGGCGAACGCGAACCCCTGAGTGCCGCCTTCAAGATCAGCGATTAACGCTTCAACCGCTTCTCGTGTTGGGTTACCAGAACGAGAATATTCGTATTTTGACTCGCCAATTTTACTTTGATGGAAAGTGGATGCCATGTAGATGGGAATGGAAGTTGCGCCCGTGTATGGATCTTCACTAATGCCGCCGTGTAATAGTTTCGTTTCAAATTTCATGTTAAAATCTCCTCTTCAATTTAGTCTTGTGTGGCATAAATATTTTCACTCATGTAACGTTCCGAGCTGTCAGGGAATACCGTTACGATGGTGCTATTCTCAGGTAGCTGTTCAGCCACTTTTAAGCTGGCCGCCAACGCTGCGCCGGAAGAACTACCGATAAACAATCCCTGTTCAGCTGCCATCTGACGCACGTACTTGAAAGCATCCGCATCCGAAATAGTGAGCGTTTGGTCGATTTGAACATCCTTGAAAAATGGCGGAATGAATTCAACGCCGATCCCCTCCGTTTTATGAGGATGCTCTGGTCCGCCATTTAGAATCGATCCTTCAGGTTCAACCACGATGGATTGGGTATTGGCATTCTGTTCTTTCAAATATTTCGCGATGCCCGCAAAGGTTCCGCCAGAACCAGCGCCAGCAATAAACGCATCAATGGGCTGATCAAGATCCGCAATCAATTCCGGTGCCAACGTGTGGTAATAGGCCGCTGGATTAGCCGGATTCTCAAACTGCATCGGTACAAAACTGTTTGGCGTTTCAGCAGCGATTTCACGGGCTTTTTTGATTGCGCCTTTAATCCCATCTTCTGATGGCGTATTGATCAACTTGGCACCCAATGCCTTCATGAGCGTTTGCTTTTCATAACTAAACTTCTCCGGAACAACCAGAATAGTGGGTAAATGATGTTCCTGAGTCGCCAACGCAACCCCGATACCCGTGTTACCAGCGGTTGGTTCAATGATGGTGGTGGTAGCGTTGATCTTGCCTCTATCGATGCCATCCTGAATCATGTATTGGCCCAAACGATCCTTGATGCTACCGCCTGGGTTGAACATCTCCAGCTTGGCGTAAATATGCGAGTGATTTGGAACCTCGATTTGCAGGTCGATTAACGGTGTGTTGCCGATGAGTTGCTGAACTGATTTGATTAACATTTTATGATCCCTTTCCTTAAATTATTGGGTGGATAATTTTGGTTGGGATAGTTGTGATTTCTTGATTGTGTGTGATGGCTAAGTGGCATGGCTTTTTCAGGCTACCGTGCCTTAACGCGTTCCACAAAACTGATAGCTATGTGTTAAGGGCTGGCTGGGATAAATCCAAGACCGGGATTTTTCCCAGCCAGCCCTTACACGCCGCTATCAACCCGTTTTGTTCCACGCTCAACACACAAAAACGCGCCCATTCCTCTTTCAGAATTGGCGCGCTCCTCGACCCCGTTCCACCTGGAACAGAGACTTTTAGGTTAAATCAACAATTACCCTTTTAAAAGTCAATGCTTAACAGGCCAAACATCGCAGAACACGCGACATTTGACAACAAGTATTTTGCAATTGACCTTTAACTGAATGGGTTATCATTGTTGATCCTCCTTCGATTTATAACTTGAGGTTAATATAATCGTTTGGCCTGTGGATGTCAAACCTGTTTAACGCTATTTTTTCGTGTATGAACCTGAAAAGATTGATTTATCGGCACTCATTCGAGTAAAATTTTTTTGTTTTTTAAAACTCATTTATGATAAAAATATCCTAAATTTAATTTAAAACTCATTATTCTCATTTTCATCATCAACTTAGTTTCTACTATAATACCCACTTAAAGCAGCCGTTAGCCACTAAATAAAAAGTTGACAAGTTCAAAACTAACTGATAACATTCAACTCATAAGTTAAAAAATGAAACGTTGATGAGAAGAGTACGCACCCTTTAATTTCAAGAGAGCCCCGATTGGTGAGAACGGGTGATTGAATGATGCAGAAGATGAGCTCGGAGTTCAATTTGCGGTGAAAGCCAATAATTCGTGAGGATACGATATAATCCCGAACATTATCTGTGTTCAAGAGGCTAGTCATTGACTAGTAATTTGGGTGGTACCACGGTTAACCAATCGTCCCTGTGTTGCATAATATTATGCAGCGCAGGGACTTTTTGTTTGGCGTTTCATTTTTTCAATATTTTTAGAGGGATGTGGGATAGATGCATTATGCAGTGTTAGGGTCAGGCGCTATGGGTCTTCGTTTTGGAATTCTACTGAAGGAAACGGGTCAGCAAGTTGATTTCGTTGATGACTGGGATCCCCAAGTAGCAACCATCAAGAAACAAGGCGGCGTTTACGTTTCCCGTGATGGTGAGGGCCGTCACTTAGTAAACATCGACATCAGCCTCCCAGAAGATTACACGGGTCATCCAGATGCCTACATCATCTTCTGCAAGCAAATGGGCCTGCAAGAAATGTTGACACGTTGCGCCCACTTCTTCACGGACGATCAATACGCGATTACGCTGATGAACGGCATGGGCCACATTGAGAAGATCAACCAGTACTTTAAGCCAGAACACGTGATTGCTGGTACCGCCATGATTGGCACCGTCCTTAACAAGCCAGGCGACGTTGATTTCATTGGCAAAAAAGGAACCGGCACCATCAACCTGGTTAATCAAACCGAACAGGCAGACGACTTCACTGATCAAGTTGTGGCGGAATTTACAAAAGCTGGCTTAGGACCAACACTCACACACAACTTTCTTGGCACCCTCTTAACGAAAGTCATCTATAACTCAGTTGTGAACACGCTTTGTTCCATGTTCAAACTAAAAGAGGGCGAATTCATATCAGCCGATGTGGCACCTAAATTGATCCATCGCCTGATTAAAGAAGCTTACGAAGTTTGTGATGCTGCAGGCATTAAGCCACTTCAAAATAGTAGCGAAGAAACTCAGGTCATCGTTGACGCTACAAGTAAAGTTACACCACTTCACTACCCTTCAATGTACCAAGACCTAGTCAAGAAGCGCCTAACTGAAGTCGATTACATCAACGGCTACATTTACCAGCTCGGTGAAAAGAATGGTTACAGCGCCAATTCACACGACTTTTTACGCGACCTAGTTCATTTGGCAGAACACGCCAACTTAATTTTAGATTAATAGTGGAGGAAATAGAGGATGAGAAAGTCACTGCTTAAATTATTAGGGATTTCACTTTTAGTATTAGCTACCGGCGCAACCCTTTCCGCGTGCGGGAACAGTTCATCAAAGCCATTAAGCACGAAAAAGATCACGGTTGGTGTCACAGCTGGCCCCCACGAACAAATCATGGAGCAAGTTAAAAAGATGGCCGCCAAAGATGGCTTAACGATCAAGATTCGTTCATTCACCGATTACAACACACCTAACTCAGCCTTATCTTCCGGCGACATTGATGCTAGTTCATTTGAAACGACCCAGTTCTTAAAACAACAAGAACACGATAAAAACTATAAATTCGAAATTGCTTTTAAAACGATTGCCTTGCCAATGGGAATCTACTCAAATTCAATCAAGAACTTAAAGGACCTGAAGAACGGCGATAAAATTGCTGTTCCAAACGATGCCACCCAAGAAGCTAGAGCACTTCGGATCTTCCAAAGTGCCGGTGTCCTAAAGATCAAGAAGGGTGTTGGTCAGAAGGCAACGAAGAAAGATATCAGCTATAACCCTAAGCACCTTAAGATTTACGAATTAGACGCTTCACAAATTCCCAAGCAACTCAACGAAGTATCTGCTGCAGCCATCAACAGTAACTTCGCTCTCGATAATCACATTCTATTAAGTTCAGCACTGGTTCACGAACCATTAAAGAACAATGCATGGCCAAACAACTTTGTGGTTAGAAAAGGTCACAAAAACGATAAAGTGGTCAAGCAAATCAAGAAGTACTACCAGTCTAAACAGATCAAACAGTATATTTTGAAGAAGTTTAAGGGAGCGGCAGTACCGCAATGGTAAATCCAAACGCCGCCGTTAAATCTGAACACGCCAATCACGTCTTAAAGGAAAATTAGGAGGAGTTCACCATGAAGCATAGATTACTGAAATTATTAGGCCTTGCAGGATTAGTATTAGCCACCAGCGCAACTTTAGCCGCTTGCGGTAACGGTTCAAGCAAACAATTGGACACCAAGAAAATCACGATCGGCGTTACCGCCGGCCCTCACCAACAGATTTTAGACCAAGTCAAAAAACTGGCAGCCAAGGACGGTTTAAAGATCACCGTTCGTTCATTTACCGACTACAACACACCTAACTCAGCGCTATCTTCTGGTGATATTGGCGCTAACTCATATCAAACTGGTCAATTCTTGAAGCAACAAGAACACGATAAGAACTATAAGTTTGATGCCGCCTTCAAGACCATCGCTCTGCCAATGGGTCTCTACTCTAAGTCCATCAAGAGTTTAAATGACCTTAAGAGCGGCGATAAGATTGCCGTTCCAAACGACCCTGCTAACGAAACTCGTGCACTGGAACTCTTCCAGAAGAACGGTGTCATCAAGTTACGTAAGGGTGCCGGCGAAAAAGCCACTAAGAAAGACATCGTTTCTAACCCTAAGCACCTCAAGGTCTATGAATTGGATGCCTCACAATTGCCTAAACAATTAGGTGACATCACCGTCGCAGCCATCAACAGTAACTTCGCTTTGGCAAATCACATTTACCTCAAGACGGCCCTTGCTCACGAACCTTTGAAGCATAACGTTTACGCTAACTACTTCGTGGTTCAAAAGGGTCACAAGAACGACAAAGTCATCAAGCAAGTTAAGAAGTACTACCAATCTAAGACGATCAAAAACTACATCAACAAGGAATTTAAAGGAGCTGTGGTTCCACAATGGTAAAAAATGCAAACACACCACTCATCAAATTTGAACACGTCAGCAAAACCTTCAAAGGCACTGCCAAAACCAAAGAAGTCCACGCTGTTCATGATGTGTCGATTTCAGTGGACCAAGGAGAGATCTTCGGGGTTATCGGTTACTCTGGCGCTGGTAAAAGTACGCTGATTCGCATGATCAACGGCCTAGAAACGCCAACTGAAGGTACCGTTAAAGTCAATGACCAAGACGTTACCCAACTGGATAAAGCCGCTTTAGCACAGTTACGGCATAAAATTGGCATGATTTTTCAAAACTACGACCTGCTAAAAACTGCCACCATTTACCAAAACATCACGATTCCTTTGAAGCTGGAAAAGATTTCCACTGAAGAAATCAAGCAGCGTGCCGAAAAGTATCTGAAAATCGTTGGTCTCTGGGATCGGCGTAACAGCTACCCATCACAGCTTTCTGGTGGGCAGTCACAACGGGTTGCCGTGGCTCGTGCATTAGCTCATGAACCACAGATCCTACTGTCAGATGAAGCAACTAGTGCCTTGGACCCTGAAACCACCAGTTCGATTCTGGATCTGCTGAAGGATATCAACCAGAAACTTGGCTTGACCATCTTCATCATCACCCATGAACTGGACGTGGTGAAGAGCATCTGCGATAAGGTGGCTATCATGGAGTCTGGTGAATTGGTTGAACAAGGCCGAACCATCGATGTCTTCACTAATCCAAAGCAGGAAGTTACCCGCCAGTTCTTGGGCTCAAGCGATCTGTCCGGTGTACCAGCTGCAATCCTGACTGAAACGCAGAAGCATAATCACGTTTTGCTGATCAAATTTATTGGCAACGAAGCTTCTACTCCAGTAATTGCACAGCTCACCAAGCAGTTTCACGTTGAACCCAATATCATGGCTGGTTCCATTGAGTACTTAAAGGAACAGCCCTATGGTAAATTACTGATTTCGATTGAATATAATGATAACTATGACGCGGAGATTCAGTATTTGAAAGATCAAGGCGTCATCGTAGAGGAGGTTGACCAAGTTGGCTAATTTTATATCTGAATGGGGAAACACCCTGACGACTGGTTTGACTGATACCTTGATCATGACCGTCATCACCCTGATTATTACCATCATCGTTGGGATTCCGCTGGGCATCTTCCTAGTTGAAACCAACGTCAACGGGATGTATCCAAACGCGTCCGTTCACGCCACTTTGGAAACTATCGTTAACATTTTGCGATCGTTACCTTTCATCATTTTACTGTTCCTGATTCTACCAATTACGCGGCTCTTAGCCGGTACCACCATTGGTATCCGAGGTGTGATTCTGCCACTGGTCGTCTATTGTGCCCCGTTCTTAGCACGGTTGATTGAATCTTCCCTGCTGGACGTTGACCCCGGTATCATCGAAGCTTATCAATCAATGGGAATCAGCAACTACAAAATCATCACTCGCGTCCTACTGAGAGAGGCACGTAGCGGTATCATCCGTGGTTTGACCTTAGCCACTATTGGTTTGATTGGCGCTACCGCCATGGCCGGTTTAGTCGGTGCTGGTGGTCTTGGAGACATTGCCTATCAATACGGTTTCCAACGTTATCAACCAGACATTATGTATACTTCTATCGTGATCCTGATTGTCCTGGTACAAGTGATTCAGAGTGTCGGGAACGTTGTCAGTCGGCGATTAACGAAGTAAGCTGTGACAAAACTCGGTAGATTCCAGAATTTAACGTGAATAATGCCTATTCCGTGTATTTTGCGGAATAGGCATTATTTGCGTTAAATGGCCGGAATCTGAGTTTTGGCACGTAATTAGTCTATATCGACGTATAGAGTCCAAAGTACAGTAATAACTAATTTTGTCTATGATCGTACTTCAATTCAACAAGTTAATATAGCCTAAACGTGTTCAAACAAGCAAAGAGTTGCAAATAAGGCACAGCCAACAGAAATCCAAAACCAGGATTTCCGTTGGCTGTGCCTTATTTTTCACTCTTTAAACGCTTGTTTTCACACTCTATTCCACGAGCTCTTCATTCATATGCTTCGTAAAGAGATCATACATCTTCTGCGCTTCAATCTCATCCGCACTGATGATGATAATCACGTCATGCCCGGCTAAAGTCCCCTTAACTTCGGGTAGATCCAGGTCATCAAGAATCGCTGCCAGCATATTCGCATAGCTTGGAAACGTGTGAATCACGTTAAGAAACTGAACGCGATCAACTTGCGTGACTGTATCGCCAATCGAACGGTATAGATGCTGCATCTCGTTTTGATTACCTGCTTTATAAATCATATAGCGGGATGATCCGCTAGCGTCTTGTTGCTTCACGATCTGCATTTCACGAATATCCCTAGATATCGTTGCTTGAGTCGCGTTGATGCCCGCTTGACGCAGACGCTCCATGAGCTCCTCTTGCGTCGAAATCACGTATTGATTAATGAGCTGTTCAATTTTTGTTTGGCGAACAGTCTTTTTCATCTTGTTTCACCTACTTCTTAAAATAATTTAGTGATCTGACTCCAGTCGAGACTTGTGACACCGTTGACTCCCAAACGGAAGAGTTCAAACACCGTTAATAACGCCACGATGAAGATGCCAATGGCGAGGATTCGTTCGCCCGATGAGAAGATCTTGTCTGCGTGGTTATCGCGCTTTTGCAGCATGTAATAAACTGGAATCCCAACCGCAAACAATAGACTCATCAGCAGAATGTAACCCAGGTTGGAAGCATACAAGAGCCATACCGCGTAGATACTTGCAATCCAGCCAACGACTAGGTTGCCGGTACGTCCTGGAGTGCCGATTGATTCGTGCATGGTGAACTTCAGTTGATAGAAAGCTGAAAAGGCGTACGGAATCAGGATAGCGGCACTGGCGATTGAATAGAAGAAGTTGTAAGCCGACGCGGTGATCAGATAACTGAACATGAAGAGTTCCACGCAGACGTTAGTAAATAGCAACGAGTTGATTGGTGCACCATTCACATTTTCCTTAGCGAAGACCTTAGGGAAGGTCCCCACCTTGGCAGCTTCGTATGGTAATTGACCGGCAAACATGGTCCACGATAGCCAAGCACCCACAACGGAGATGATCAAGCCAGCATTAACCACGATGGCGCCCCACTTACCCACAACGCTTTGCAGTAAGGCGGCCATAGCGGGTTGGCTCAGACTAGCTAAACCAGCTCTACGCATTACACCGAACGATAACAGGGTGATCAAAGCGTAGATCAAGATAACGGTGATAATTCCCAGCACCGTGGCTTTACCAACGTCAGAACGCTTCTTCGCACGTCCTGAGAACACGACGGCACCTTCAATACCAATGAAGACCCAAACGGTAACTAACATGGTGTTTCGCACTTGACCCATAACATTGCCGAACTGGAAACCACCGCTTGGTGTGAACCAGAAACCGTGGGTGAAAACGCCCAACCGGAAGGAAATAACCATAATGACTAAGAAGATGAAAATTGGGATCAGTTTGGCGACAGTAATAATAGCGTTAACAAATGATGCTGATTCAACACCCTTTAAAATCATGAAGTGGCAGGCCCACAGAATCACTGAGGCAGCTGCGATGGACCACAGGTTTTGCCCATCCTTGAAGACTGGGAAGAAGTACGCCACGGCACTCATCAGCAAGGTAGCATACCCAACATTGCCCAACCATGCTGACAGCCAGTACCCCCAAGCGGAGTTAAAGCCCATGTACTTCCCGAAGCCGGCTTCGGCGTAACTGTAAACACCGGCATCCAAGTCGGGACGTTTCATGGTTAAGTTCTGGAACGTTTTTGCTAAGGTCAACATCCCGATAGCGGTGATGACCCAGCCAATCATGATGGCACCGGCGCCAGCACCCGCTGCCATATCATGCATCAGGTTGAAGACCCCGCCACCGATAATCGAACCGACGACTAACGAAACAAGTTCTAATAGATTTAATTTACCCTTATTTGATTCTTCCAATAGTTACACATCCTTTCGCTCTAGAATGCTCTTAGGTCAGCAATTCTGGATTAAACTGAAAGTTCTTGTGCTGATAGACCACGACACCCTCGTCCACTAACTTGCTGACAACTTGACCAGCAGTTTCGCGGGTAGTCCCACTAACGCGAGCAATTTCCTTTAGGGTAATGGGGTACGGAATCGTCGTTTTATCCGACTCATTGTGCGTCCCCAGATCCTCTGCAATCAGCATCAGCGCCTGTTTGACGCGGTGTGTTGCACTAGAGGTCACCATCCGTTGCAGACGGTTTTCATCATCGTTGATAATTTGGCCCATTTGGGAAATCAGGCATACCATCATTTGCTTATTTTCACGCAGTAATGTCTCAAATACTGGCATCGGAAACGTCGCAATCGTGATGGCAGTCATAGCCATAGCAGCGTAGGTGTACGTTTCACCAACAAACATGCCGCGGTACGGAAACGCCTTATGAGGACTCACGTAGTTAATAAATGGAAAACTGCCAGTCTCGTCTACCCTTTCAAGGCGCACGACTCCATCGAGCACGTAGTAAAAGCGTGTTCGCGGATCACCCTGATCAAACAGCACTTGCCCCTTTGCGAAGGTCTTGACCTGCATCTGCTGAGCTAGCTGTTCAAATTCACTGTCAGTAAAGGAAGCAAACTCCTCTTGCTGACGGATAATTTTGCGATACTTTTCAAGTTCGTCCATTCTATTCATGTTGAGTCCCCTTTTCGATTTGATGCGTTTTCGTACTTGGACTATTTGGCTGGTACTGGGGCAGCGGAGATGATGGTGCCGCTACCCGTACTGAGAAATTGGCCAACGTTTTCTAACGACGTCACAACCGCTTTGGCATCCGGACGGTGTTCAACAAACTTAATGGCAGCCTCCACCTTAGGCAACATGCTGCCCTTAGCGAATTGATCCTGCTTAATGTAGTTTTTCAATTCTTTAACGGTGACATTGGTTAACTGTTTTTGATCCGGCTTATTGAAGTTCACGTAGATGTTATCTACCGCAGTGAGGATGATCAGCAGGTCAGCGCCCACCAGTTCAGCCAGTTTTTCGGAAGCGAAATCCTTGTCGATCACGGCTTCTCGGCCCACGAATCGATTACCTTCGCGGACAACGGGAACGCCGCCACCACCAACTGCCACTGGGATGATATCAGCATCCACTAATTTATTCACGACATTTGCTTCATTAACACCGATTGGCTTTGGTGAAGGCACCACGCGGCGGTAACCACGGCCAGCATCTTCCACAAACGTCTGGTCGGGGTGTTCGGCGCGAAGCTTGGTAACTTCTTCCTTACTGTAAAATGGGCCAATGGGTTTCGATGGGTTGGTGAAGGCTGGATCATCGGCTGCCACTTCAACTTGAGTTACCACTGTGGCAACATCGATATCCATGTTATTTTCGGCCAGTACTTGGCTCAATGCGTTTTGCATCCAGTAGCCGATACTGCCTTGAGTCATGGCTACCGCAGTGTCCAACGGCATTGCAGGATTAGCCTCCGTACTGCCAGCAGCTTGTTGAAGGAGTAAATTACCCACTTGCGGACCATTACCATGGGCAATGATCAAATGATCCCCCTGCTTGATAAATTCCACGAGGTAGCGGGCTGTGTCCAATAAAGCTTGTTGTTGTGCTGCTGCACTGGCGTCTTTTGATAAGATGGCGTTACCACCCAGTGCGACAACGATTTTTCGTCCTGACATTATAAACATCCTTTCGTTTCGATATGAGCCAATTGTGATTTGCTCGTTTAATTTCAATTTCACCAACATGAGGGGTCGCACTTAAATAATCCTTGAACCAGATTATTTGAGCGCGGCCCCTCATTTATTGGGAGTTAAACGTCTTTGATTCCAATTATCGCAAGTGATTAAACTCTTGGAATGAAGAGATTTCCTAAAGTTGCTGCCATCATCGCTTTAATGGAGTGCATCCGGTTCTCTGCTTCTTCGAATTGGCGTGCGTATGAACTACGAAAGACTTCATCAGTAACTTCCATTTCAGTAATACCGTATTTTTCTTGAATTTCTTTACCGTATTCAGTATCAGTATCATGGAATGCTGGTAAGCAATGCATGAAGATCAATTGATCATCTGGTGTGCCGGTCTTCTTCAGTGCGGCCATGTTAACTTGGTATGGCTGCAATAATTTGACCCGTTCTTCCCAATTGCTTTCGCCCATTGATACCCAGACGTCGGTATAAACGATGTTTGAACCCTTCATACCCTCATCCAGATCATCGGTGATGAGTAACTGAGCGCCAGACTTAGCAGCGAATCCGTTAGCCAGGTCTTGGATTTCTTTGGTTGGGTGTAATTCTTTAGGAGCAACGATGTGAATGTTAACGCCTAAGATGGCACCTGTTACTAACAGAGAGTTGGCAACGTTGTTACGGCCATCACCCATAAAGGTTAAGGTTAAGCCCTTCAAGTGACCAAAGTTTTCCTTCACCGTCATGAAGTCAGCTAGCATTTGAGTTGGGTGCCACTCGTCAGTGAGGCCGTTCCAAACTGGTACACCGCCGAATTCGGCTAACTGCTTAACGACTTTTTGACTGAAGCCACGGAATTCGATGCCGTCAAACATACTTCCCAGTACTTTAGCAGTATCTTCGACAGATTCCTTCTTACCGAGCTGAATATCGTTAGCACCTAAGAATTCTGGGTGGGCACCGAGATCAATAGCAGCGGTCGTGAATGCTGAACGTGTTCTAGTTGATGTTTTTTCAAACAATAAAGCAACATTTTTGCCTTCCAAGTAATGGTGTGGAATGCCGGCCTTTTTCAAAGCCTTTAAATGCAAACCAAAATCGATCAAGTATTCAAGTTCAGCCGCGGTAAAGTCTTTTTCAGCCAATACTGAACGGCCCTGAAATACACTATTTTTGAAATCTGTCATGTTAAAATTCTCCCTTTTATAGATCTTCTCTTACTAATGGCATGCTCATGCAACGTGGACCCCCACGGCCCCGAGATAATTCACTTGAAAGAACTTCCAGAACTTTAAGACCGTGTTCGCGCAGTACCCGGTTGGAGACGTAGTTACGGTTGTAAGTAACAACGACACCTGGGGCGATTGCCAACGTGTTTGAGCCATCGTTCCATTGTTCTCTGGCTGAGACGATTGGGTCGCCAGCGCCAGTTGGAATCAAGTCAAGATCGTCTAAGTGAAGGGCGTCTTTAAGCACTTGTTTTAAGTCGGTTCTGTGATCAAGGTTTAATTCGCCATCGTTACCTTGGGTGATCGTCCAAGTATCAATGTGACCACCTTCGCCCAAGATACCTGGGTGAACGGTGAATTGATCCTTGTTGATCATGGTAAAGACGGTGTCCAAATGCATCATCGCGTGGTTGTGTGGGATGCGGATGGCAATGATCTTTTCGTAACCGCTCTTGTTCTTGAAGAGGTTCCGGGCAATGTCTTCAATAGCGTTAGCTGAAGTCCGTTGCGAAACACCAATTGCGAGAACGGTGTTACTGAGAACTAATTCGTCCCCACCTTCGATACGGGTATCGTGGTTACGATCACGCCATACCTGAAGGCCTTGGTTAGCAAACCGTGGATGATATTTGATAATTTCTTCGTAAAATAAGGATTCACGACGACGCGCAGGGAAAGTCATGTGGTTAATGCTCAGTCCCTCGCCGATTGAGGCTGCTGGGTCGCGTGTGAAGTAGAGGTTAGGCATTGGATCCATGAAGAATGGGTAATCCTCTTCTTCGGCCGCACTGACAAGGTCGCGTGGCACAAAGTCGAGTTCGTTCTTACGAACACCGCCCATGATCTTAATGACCATCTCCTGAGTTGACATCGAACTGAGGTATTCTTTCAAAACGTCGTGCAGGACACCAGCTGCATAGCCGGATTCTGCCAACATTTGGTCAAGAAAGGCATCTTTAACTTGGTCGCCGCCAGCATCCAGTGCTTCGGCTGCCAATTTTTCAAGATATAAGACCTCAACACCGTTATCCCTTAGCGTATCCGCAAAAGCATCGTGTTCCTTTTGGGCTACAGGTAAGTATGGGATGTCGTCAAAAAGCAATCGGGGCATCATATCTGGTGTGAAGTTTTCAACTTCAACGCCGGGCCGCTTTAACATCACAACTTTCAATTTGCCAATCTCAGAAGTGACGTGAATTGGTTTTGTCATCTGTGTTACCTCCTATCTCATTTGAACAACATCATCATATCCGATATTGTAACCGTTTTCTAAAGCGCTTTCACAGTTAAAATGTACATTTTTTCACGTTTTAATTTGACTTTGTATATTGAGGAAGATTTATGTAATAAAAATGAATATACAAGATAAAATAGGTATTTATACGACTAGTTTTGTATAAAATGAGATAATAATAATCCCATTAAATTTTAGGATGTTTTTAGTTAGTGCCTATTTAATAACGTTTATGACATTTATCAGTTATAATTATTTACATATTATCCGTTTAGTATAAATGTATACTAATTAATTAGATTGTGAATATTCTAATTGTGAGGAATCATTAGTTTTACTGGGTTATATGTGTGGCGTTGTGGGTGCATATTGATTATTGAGCAAGAGATTAGTTGTGATGTTTCTGTAAGCTTGATGATTGTTTGTGAAAACAAATGAAAAAGTTCAACCATCGTATATGCAAAATAAAAATAGGCATCCCACCGTCACACAATTCATATGACAACGGAATGCCTATTAAGAAACTTATTATAATTCGTCAGAATCGAAATAATCCTCATCTACAGTAAATAAGTCAAAGTGATGTTTAGCTTCCACACCTACACGATATTGGAGCATCAGGTTCGTTAGCTTTAACCCATCGATGAGAACGATTGAAAAACTCTTTGCTGTTTGGATTGCTTGCTGAGAAAAACTGGATGTTGTGATAAATACACCTCGATCAGCATGAAGCCGATTTAGAGCGCCGTAGAACTGTTCAATGTTCGGCCGTTGTACGACATTGTTTGCTTGGTATCTTTTAGCTTGTAAGTAAACCGTACTCGTTCCGAGAGGATCCTGATTAATAACGCCATCGATTCCGCCGTCATGACTCTGTGGTGTCACGATTGCATTACCATTAACACCTTGATATCCCATTTTAACTAATAAATCTATCACCAGGTGTTCGAAAAATTGAGGTTCGGCCTCACGAATTCGGTTAAGCAGGTCATCGGCTACTTGAGTGTTGTAGTCTTCAATTTGTTTGGTAATGTCTTTGACA
>NZ_BAAKGN010000067.1:0-1336 GCF_059704265.1 Secundilactobacillus sp. MJ173 | reverse complement strand
TAAACAAAGTTTTGTCTCATGTGCAGGTTTCCGTATTATTCCTTAGAAAGGAGGTGATCCAGCCGCAGGTTCTCCTACGGCTACCTTGTTACGACTTCACCCTAATCATCTGTCCCACCTTAGGCGGTTGGCTCCCGAAGGTTACCGAACCGACTTTGGGTGTTACAAACTCTCATGGTGTGACGGGCGGTGTGTACAAGGCCCGGGAACGTATTCACCGCGGCATGCTGATCCGCGATTACTAGCGATTCCGACTTCGTGCAGGCGAGTTGCAGCCTGCAGTCCGAACTGAGAATGGCTTTAAGAGATTAGCTTGCCCTCGCGGGTTTGCAACTCGTTGTACCATCCATTGTAGCACGTGTGTAGCCCAGGTCATAAGGGGCATGATGACTTGACGTCATCCCCACCTTCCTCCGGTTTGTCACCGGCAGTCTCGCCAGAGTGCCCAACTAAATGCTGGCAACTGACAATAAGGGTTGCGCTCGTTGCGGGACTTAACCCAACATCTCACGACACGAGCTGACGACAGCCATGCACCACCTGTATCTGCGTCCCCGAAGGGAACGCCTAATCTCTTAGGTTAGCACAGTATGTCAAGACCTGGTAAGGTTCTTCGCGTAGCTTCGAATTAAACCACATGCTCCACCGCTTGTGCGGGCCCCCGTCAATTCCTTTGAGTTTCAACCTTGCGGTCGTACTCCCCAGGCGGAATACTTAATGCGTTAGCTGCGGCACTGAAGGGCGGAAACCCTCCAACACCTAGTATTCATCGTTTACGGCATGGACTACCAGGGTATCTAATCCTGTTCGCTACCCATGCTTTCGAGCCTCAGCGTCAGTTACAGACCAGACAGCCGCCTTCGCCACTGGTGTTCTTCCATATATCTACGCATTTCACCGCTACACATGGAGTTCCACTGTCCTCTTCTGCACTCAAGTCTCCCAGTTTCCGATGCACTTCTCCGGTTAAGCCGAAGGCTTTCACATCAGACTTAAGAAACCGCCTGCGCTCGCTTTACGCCCAATAAATCCGGACAACGCTTGCCACCTACGTATTACCGCGGCTGCTGGCACGTAGTTAGCCGTGGCTTTCTGGTTAAATACCGTCAACACCTGAACAGTTACTCTCAGATGTGTTCTTCTTCAACAACAGAGTTTTACGAGCCGAAACCCTTCTTCACTCACGCGGCGTTGCTCCATCAGACTTTCGTCCATTGTGGAAGATTCCCTACTGCTGCCTCCCGTAGGAGTTTGGGCCGTGTCTCAGTCCCAATGTGGCCGATTACCCTCTCAGGTCGGCTACGTATCATTGCCTTGGTGAACCATTACTCCACCA
>NZ_BAAKGN010000066.1:0-51570 GCF_059704265.1 Secundilactobacillus sp. MJ173 | reverse complement strand
ATCTTGGCACTGGCATGACTAGGTGTAGCAAAACTCAAACCTGCAACGACGGCAACAAAAGTCAACAATGTACCCATTAAACGATTATTCATATAAACTGAAAGTCTCCTTAAATTCTAGAGTGTCTCGACAATCAGCTTTTTCTAAGAAATTCTCCAAATATATGACACACGAGAGAGAGTCGTGTTTGCGTCATAATAAAATTGCTAAACCATGTAGCTTTAATACTTTGGAAATTAAATCGTTGTTCCCATGTTGATTATTGACCCCCAATAACCAACGCAACAAAAAGTAACTATACACCCTATTTTGAGGAATACAACAGTTTTCAAAAAGAAAATGTTTTCATGAAAGCTCGTTTTCACAGGAATGTAATATTTGTCATTTAAGCTCAAAACCCTTATTTATTACGGGTTATACATGACTTGTGAAAATGTTACAACGCAATGTAAACAGTTTCAATTACATCTGAAATATAAAAAAATAATAAACTTTTTTTGCTTTTTTAAAAAAATCAGTGTCATTTTAAAACATATTCCGTTAAGTGTTCCATTCGAAACTACAAAAAAAGCCGCCTCTCCGGACGACGTTTCAAGTATTTTTTAATGATTAATACGCAAAATACACTTATTTGGTGGCATCATTAGCAGCCTTCACGTAGAAAATAACAGTCGACCCATTCTTAACGACTTTAGTGAACAGTGATGCAGCACCACCATCGCTATTGTCATTAGGAACATAACCTGAAGGCAAACCGTCGATGATGCGCTTCATATTAGCGGGTGTCGACAAATCAGTAGTAGGATTGCTGTTATCAAACGGAACCGTCCCCTTGCCGACTAGGTCTCCGTCGCTCTCATCAACATACTTGATATTAACGAGATTCCCCTGTGGCGCCCGCACAGCCGCGTTGTAGATCCAGCCAGTCACTGAAGGGTTCTGGTCATCTTTAACTTGATAATAGAGGGAGCCTTCACGTACCTTGGTTTCTGCACCAATAATCGTGAACGTATCAGTTGGCTCAAAGCCAGTAATCTTGGCAGCCTTGTACTGGGTATTCTTAGGCGCCGTCCAAAGGGTATTCTTGGACGGGTTAACAATGGTGAAACCCGTTGTTTGACTTGGTAAACTCCGTGTCCGCGTAGTTTGGACAGGTTCGAGCCCACCACCAAATTGAGTCGTATCAGTACCACCATAGACCCAGCCACGGTAACGGCCGTCAAAGGAAACAACCTTGTAGTAGACAGAACCACGGTTAGTTGAAACGATGGCGTAGGCACGGAAGTAGTCGGTTGATCTAGGCGTGATGGTTAACTTGCCCATGGTCGTCTTCGAAGCAATCACACGGGCGCCTTTGATGGTACCTGGCTTAGAGTACAGCGCATGCGTCCCAGTCGGCACCACGTTACGTGATTCTGGTGCACTGGTGAAGTAGGCAGGCTTTGTGACATAAGCATAGGACTTAGCACTAGCGGTGGTTGCGACAAAACCAGAAGCGGCAAGCACTGACACAGCAGCTAAACTAGCAAATACTATTTTTTTTAAATTCATTTTAAAAATTACCCTTCATCTAACCGTCAATTCTATAAAAAAACGCCGCTCAAACGGCGACGTTTTAAAATTCAATTTAGTTAATGATTATTTAAGCAGTTGATAAGTAGCACGTACGGTAACAGTACTACCAGCGTCATTAGTAGTTGTTGCAGTATCCGCACCACTTACAAACTGGTAAGTGCGATTAGTAGTATTGTCTAGCACAGTGTCAAGGTGCGCATCGTTAATGATGTTTTGGACGTCACTAGCAGTAATCGTAGTACCAGCTGAAACTTGGAAGACAGCCTTGGCACCTGAAGCATCCAAAGCATTTTGATCGTTGGTTCTCAGATCGAGGGCCTTACCATCTTTGTCAACAAGAACAACTTTGATAGCCTTGGTAGCATTAGTAGCTGCAGGCTTAACGTTAAAGGTAATCGTGTCACCATTCTTAGCTACAGCCGCTGCGTCACGGTTATTGAATGAAGCTGAACCACCATTGTCATTGCTATAAGGTACGTAGCCTGAAGGTACGCCACTAAGGATGCTCTTCAAGTTGTCTGTAGTCGTAGCGTTGGTGTAACTTGTGTCCTTACCAAAGGCTACTGCACCAGTACCAACTTCTTTACCAGTAGTCTTATCAACGTAGCTGACCTTAACTGAATTGCCTTGTGGTGCTTTAAGGCCTGAGTAGTAGATCCAGCCAGTCACTGAAGGCTTCTGGTCATCCTTTACTTGGTAGTAAAGTGAACCTTCACGAGCCTTAGTTTCAGCACCAGTTACCGTAAAGGTATCAGTTGAATCGAAACCAGTGATCTTAGCAGCCTTGTACTGGGTGTTCTTAGGAGCAGTCCAGATGGTGTTCTTAGAAGCATCAGCAATGGTGTAGCCAGTAGTTACACTTGGTAATGTAGCTGACTTAGTAGTGGTTGCAGATTTGATACCACCGCCAAATTGGGTGTCATCTTTGCCACCGTAAACCCAGCCACGGTAACGGCCGTCAAATGAAACAACCTTGTAGTAGACAGAACCACGGTTAGTCTTAACGATTGAGTAAGCACGGAAGAAATCAGATGACTTCTTGGAGTTTGCTAAGTTAGCCATAGTGGTCTTAGAAGCAATCACACGGGCGCCTTTTACAGTACCTGGCTTAGTATATAAAGCGTTACCACCCGTAGGCACCACGTTGCGTGATTCTGGTGCAGACGTGAAGTATGCAGGACTCGTCACATAAGCATATGACTTGGCACTAGCAGTTTGTGCAGCAAAACCAGATGCGGCAAGAACTGACACAGCAGCTAAACCAACGTACAGTGTTTTCTTCAAGCTTGATTTCATTATCGAATACACTCCTTTATGTTAAACAATACCCTTCAGTTAATCCCCTTGATTAACTGAATTAATTTTAACACTTAGAATCCAAGATGAGAAGAAATTGAGAATTCTTAATCAATATGCAAGATTCATGCAGAAATATAGCGTTCAATAACGGTCTAATTGGGATGAATATCATCCTAGAAACAAAAACAAGCCCTCAACCTGGTCTATCGGTCGAGGGGCTTGTATATATCTGTCTAATCAAAGATCACTTCTGATCCATAATCAACATCTGCTTATTCCCAGTAATATAGCGTCCATTAGTCAGTTCGAATCGAGTTGCCCGTCCGTAGTTCACGATGCGCTTCACTTTCAGCTTAGTCCCCTTCTTATAAGAACGGACTTTCTTATTCGAAGAAAGCTTCACGTCCTTGTAGCTGTTGATACGGTTGCTCAGCACCCGTACTTGGCGCACTTTGTTAGAACGGAAGTGACTATCTGCTACATAAGTGGCACCTGCAGTGATGTAGCCACCATCAACCTTGTACCGTTTCTTACCGTTTTTATCGTAGGCAATCCCACGTACCCGGAAGCTCGCTGCTTTAGCCCGACTTTGTTTCTTGTATGACTTAATTGGACTAGTCAGAGAAACGTTCCGGTGCAATCTCATCGCACGTTTCGTGTAAACGGTGTGAGGCCGTTTTTCTTCTGGCTGGGGAGCAGGCTGCGGTTTAGTTTCATTGCCGTTGTTATTATTCCCGGATTCACCACTGTTTCCGTTATCTGGGTTAGTATCCGTTTCGTTGCCGTTACTTCCATTCTCAGTCTCACTACCACCAGGAGTACCGCCATCAGTGCTTTCTTCAAACGGATTAACGGTAAGCTTATATGAGTTAATATAGTAATTACCCGGTAATGAACCCTCATTCTCTAAATCCGTATCTAAATTAACTGAATATGGGTCTGGATGACTGGCACCGGTAATTTTTTTATTCTCATTATCAACTTTTAAGGTAACATCTTCATCCATAATAGTAACCTCTGATAACGCCTTAATTTGTTCGTCAGTTCCTTTTAATAAGGTCGGCTTCAAATCAGCAAATTTAATTTCTCCCTCCTCACTAGACATTACTTCATGTGAGACATTTTGCTTTTCAAATGCTGATGGCTTAACATTTGCATTTCGATACAACTTGATACTGAATAATGCGTTGCTATGAAAGGCTTCTTCACCAATCTCAATAGCCGCTGGTAAGCTTAATGTCGTTATTCGGTTACTTTTAAAGGCTCCTTCATCAATTCTAGTAGCTGCTGGTAAACTTAATGTGGTTATTTGGTTCCTATTAAAAGCCTGGGTTCTAATTCTAGTAACCGCTGGTAAATTCAGCGTAGTTATTTGGTTACCTTCAAAGGCCTCGACTCCAATCTCAGTAACTGCTGGTAAATCTAACGCAGCTATTTGGTTATCATAAAAGGCCCACTGGCCGATAAATTTAATATTATCAGGTTTTGCAAAGGTCAAATTACTAATGCCTGGCATTGTTTCATCGAAAATTCTAGCAAGAGATTGCAGGTGCTCTTTATCAAATACACCATCGCCAGGATTATCCGCAATACCCGTCACCGTTACCTTATTTTCTCCTTCGCCAATTGTTTCAGGAATCACCAATTCTCCTCCGGCCAATAATAGTTCGGCTTTGTCAGCATTAGTGAAATCCGTGATCAATCCAGTTTCTTGGTCAATCTCCACATCGTTTTCATCAATCGTAACTTGTTCGGCTCTAGTACTTTGTTTACTGGCTTTAGCCACAGTCATCGTGCCTGACCCTTGCTCTGTAACTGCCGATAAAGAACCAACGCCAGTACCAAGCAACATACCTACCACCAACGCGCTACTAAACAACTTGATTCTTTTCTTCATCATAAATCCTCCTGCGGGGGTCTGTGGTGAGCAACTACAATCTTCTGTAAGTTAAATATAACAAGTAGCCTTAAACGAACACCAGAAATATACCATGACTTCATAAAGAGTTGCCAATTCGATCATAATCTGTTCACAATTAAAAAGCCACTCAATAATAATGAATGGCTTCTTCCATGATAACTATAATAATATTTACGCACTCAGTAACTTCTATTCATCACCAGCCGGGATTCCTAGTGATACCGGCAAATTCCGTTGATCCAACAAACTAATCGTCAACGGTTGATTCAAACGCTGAATCAGCTTCATCTCAGTGGCATAATTATCAGCTAAATATTGTTGCTTCGGCAGTGCCAGCGCCCAAGTCTTAAATTCGTCATGTTTCAAACTTGAATCAGTGACCAAAGTAATCGGTTCACCCTGCGTTTCTCCCAGCAAGTGACGATACTGCTGGTTTTCGATGGCACCCATCAGCAGGCCATGCTGATGGAAGCTGTTCTTCATCCACCACTCAGTAAAACCAGCGATATTATCAAAGGTTTGCACCTGCATACCAACAGCATTTAACAGTTCAACTTTGCTTAATTCATCCTGTTCATATCGAACGTTTAAAATACCTAGGCCACTTTGACTATAATACTCATCACGGTTCTTAGTCCCATCATCGTTAAAGAAACGGTTAGCCGTTAGTTGGCCTTCCGTAGTCAACGTGCTGCTTTCAGCCAAATGATCACCCTGATACGAGTCAACATTGGCAACAGCGTCACTGCCCTCAAAATAGTGAACTTTGAGCGTCCAGCCGTTGTCTAATACCAGTGTTCGCTCCGTGTGGGCATCGTTCCACTCATCACTAACTGTATTATCCGGCAACTGGTACTTGGCGCCTGGTTCACCTTGACGCTGCAAACTATAAAGCGGGTTGTACACGGAAACAAAACCGCTCTTAACATTCAGATCACTTGTCCATTTAGCGATTTGACTCGTTAAATTCAAGGTGAATTGACTGGTGAATAGACTAAAGTGGCTAATACCATGACTGGTCAACACCCTTACAGCTGTTGCTAGTTGTGCAGCTTGCTCACTGGTCAGCCCGTCTACATCCAGAACAATCTCAGAGTCTTCATACAGCTCTAGTTGTTTAATCGGCACCGAAACACCCAACCAGTTAACGATATCCTGATTAGCTGCAACAAGTTCTGCACTTTTACTATCCAAGTTGCTTTGCAATTGAGATAGCTCGTTCTGATTCTGGGTCAATTCCTGTGTCAATTCATCAAGCTGCTTGGAAAGGCCTTCATCATCGGTTGCTATCTTATATTGGACTTGTTCTAACTGATCATTAACATCTTGCAACTGCTTTTGATCTGCAGTCAATTGACCACGCACTACCTGTAGTTGATTTTTCAAATCCTGGCTTTTTTTATCAACCGCTTGAATAGTCGAAGCATTTCTATCGCGTTCCTCTTTATTACTCTCAATATCATCTCGAAATTGGTCAGCTAACGTGACGATTACAGCTGGATCCTTCTCACTTTCAAACTTTGCTGAAATCTCTTTTTCCGCTTGAATGAGCTGTTGTTGTCGTTTATTTAGATCACTTAATTCTTGATTCAATTCATGGAATTGTGCGACCAAGTTGCCTACCTTACTTTTATTCTCCTCAATTTGTTGATTTAGCTCTGACTGCTTTTCAACTAACGGAGCTGAAACCTCCTGAGTCGCCTGTTCCATTTCGTCTTGGATTTGCGTTATTTGCTTACCAGTATCATCAACTGAATTTTGAGCCTCAGAAACTTGTCCCTTCAAAGAATCAAAATCCATCTGGATTTCTTTTTGCTTATCAAACAATAAATCCTGCAAGTCTTCGCGCCGACTATTGTACTGTTGGACAGCATCTGCCAAATTCTTCTTAGCGGTTAATGCAGAGGATGCGATTGGATTATTGCCTACATTGTTTTCGTTTTTAGTTACCGATTCATCATAAGACATTGCACTATTATTTCCGGAATCAGATTGACTGTTTTGAACAATTTGATTCTCGTTTGTTGTATCTGGTTCTTGCTCTGACTTTCCCCGAAATAGATTTCGTAAACCCATATTGTGACCTCCTGGTAAGTCTAGATAGACTAATTACATATATTCTACCATCTTATTGTTGAGAATTAGAGAGTTTTAAAACAAACCGGTAATTTATGTGGATTTATCTCCACATACCTGTGCGTAATATCATTTTAAATATAAAAAAGAAGACCAATTCAATTAAGAATTGGCCTTCCAAATAAACTAGAATTAACAAATATTAACTTCTAATTCAGTTCTAACTCAGCTTCTCATTAAGCAAATGGGTTAACTAAGTTGTTATCAGGGGTACTTGTTGATGGGTTAGCAACTTGAACACGAGTAGCTGTATATTGTGCTTCAAAGTTTGAACCATAAGTACCAGCAGCGGCTGAAGTTGGAGTCAATACGTATTGGTAAGTGTTACCACCATCAGTCCAAGTAGGCGACTTCAATTGCTTCAAGCTTGAGTTACCGTTCAAGTAAGCCAATGCTTGAGCTGAAGTAAATGAAGTACCTTCAGTACCAGTTAAGAGTGTAGTTGCTGGAACAGCAAGAACTTTACCCTTTGCATCTTCAGCACTTGTAGCAGTAGTTGCTACAGCTAACTTAGTAGTTTGTACTGAATCTGGGTAAGTACCAAATGCGTTAACCTTTGATGAAGCTTGACCGTTCTTAGTTGCGTAAACAGTCACACTGCCACCATTCTTAACTGAAGTTAACTTGTTAACAGCATCAGCTGATCCGACCTTGTAACCAGTACCTGAAAGCGCGCTAGTTAACTTAGTCTGGAATGCAGTAGTGTAAGCACCATTGTCGTCTTGTAATGTAGAGGTTGCGTCTGCATTAGCTGCGGCACCAGTAGTGTAGTTAAATGAGGTTACTTCATTGCCAGTAGCAACATCTTTAACAGTAACGGCAACTTGAGTTGAAGGAACAAGAGCATTCTCATTCTTAACGTCGGAAGCCTTTACCCATGCGCCATTAAGGTCACTAGAAGCGGCACCGTTTGCTAAAGTAGTAGAAGCAATCTTGTACCAAGTTTCGCCTTCGCGTGAAGTAGTAGCAGCAGCATCAACAGTGAACTTAGCACCCTTGTATGCATCAGTAGCAGCTAAAACTTTACCATTAACAGTAGCACGGCCAACCTTGTATTGTGCATATGCAGGTTGTGCATAGAATAAAGTGTTAGCAGATGTGCTAGTAGTAGCTGTTAAGTCAAAAGTATCGGTTGCTTTAGGAGCAGTTGCTTCTTTAGTAGTGTCGTATGAAGCTACACCACCAGCAAACTTGTCTGTATCCTTACCACCGTAAACATATCCACGGTATGAACCGTCGAATGAAACAACCTTGTAGTAAACTGATCCACGATCAGTAACAGCTACACGGTATGCACGGAAGTTAGCTGAACCGTTCTTTGATGCGGCAAGCTTCTTAGCAGTAGTAGTTGTAGCAACTACCTTAGCACCCTTAACAGTACCTGGCTTAGTGTAAACAGCGTTAGTACCTGTTAATGTAACGTTACGTGATGTTGCAGCAGTGGTCATAGTAACATCTGACTTCACTGTAGCAGCTTTAGCTGAAGCGTTAGCAGTTGTTGCGCCAGCAGCGGCAACAAATGAAGCAGCAGCTAAACCTAAATAAAGAGACTTCTTTAAACTAGATTGCATGTGAAATTCCTCCAAACATATATTTATGTAACTCATCAAGCATAAACAGTATACACAATATCCAGCAGAATGTTAAGTAAAATAATTACCGTCACAACCATTGAACACTGCATATCGAGTTCTTGACTCTATAAGAGAGTCTAACGCATCCCCCAAAGGTCTTCAAGAATAATGCCCGATTTGTAGCTTGCTTGTAATAATTTCACATATTTGAAAAATAGAAAATCACCATGAAAGCCTATACATGCTTAACTTTGACGATACCTACCATATTATCGTGTCATAATCTGTAACATTAACATTACAAATTAAAACAGCGCTTTTCGCATAAAAGTTTATGCAGGAAAGCGCTATTATCATGTTTAAAATAATTATTTTTTATTTTTAAAATAAGTTGAATTCAGTATTAATCTAAGAAATCATACGATGACTAGTAAACGTCCTACTTAATATCTCCAACTTTAAAGAGCTTGGTTGTATAAGTATAACCAGAACCCAGACCATCAGCGGTAATATTAACCTTATAGGAATGATTTGCTTGAATCATAGAATCTTTTGGTTGATATGAAATAGAGGCGTTGAAGTAACCATATCCACCATCCGTGACCAGCACATCTGAAACTGGCACATTCTTCTTAGCCGTATTATCAACGACGGTAATCTTAGCTGACTTGCTGTTCAACGATTGTGGCAGTGACAGTGACCAGCGAGTGCCTGCAACCCATTCCCACGGGAAGACAGTTTTGTTTGGAAAGGCAACTGCCTGACTTGGTGTGGTATCAGAGTAATCGGTCATGCTAAACACCTGCAGATCATTATAGTCTCCCACTTGACCAACACCGACTTGGTTAATTCCACCCAAAATCCACTCACGGTGACCAGGGTCGTCGTTACCACTGTCATTCAAGTAGCCGGTAACTGTATCGTAGGCGCCGGTATAGCCCTCGGCTAGATTGCTTTGATTCGTTGCATCTTTTCCTGCTTGCCAGTCTGAGTTAGAAACAAAGCTTGGCTTGCTAAGGCCAACTAGTCCGTGTGACAGTCCTTGATCAGCAGCGGCTAACGTAGCGGCACCCATCTGGGCTGCAGTGTTCCATGATGAATTAGCGGACACTGATGGCAGACCGTAGAGACTACGAGCGAGGTTAATGGTGCTGACAGTGGCGTTAATGTAGCTGCTACTGAGCTTACCGGCAGCAAAGTGTTTTTTGGTCACCGGTTTGACACTATACATATTCTTAGTGCTGTTCCCGATGCTTTTAGCCTTCGCTTTAAACTGATTAACCGTCGCAAGTTCACTCGGCGTATAAAGCTTAGATAGATCCTGTGATGAGGAGGCTTTCTTCAGGTAACCGTGCCATACCCAGCCCGTCTTATGACCAACCTTAAACTTATAGTAGATTGATGACTTACCGTTTTTAGTTACATGAGCGGCATAATAGCCGGTAACCTTGGTACCAAACGACTTCAGCGTGCCCTTTTTATGGGTGAGCGAGGCGCTGGAATAAACCGGTGCACTGGACTTAGTCACCGTATAGGTTGCATTCTTAATGTTTTCATACGAACGCACCTTGGTCTTAGCACTCGCCTGTGTTGGCACTAAGACTCCCCCAGCAAAGATCCCGCAGCTTAACCCTATGACTGTGAGCTTTTTTAAGACATTAACTTTCATGAGACTTCCCCTTTCCAAATCAACCAGCTTGTTAGCTTCCCTTCTAGCAACGTGACGCATAAGTACCCCTATATAATAGCATTCAACCCCATGAGATTTAATAACTATTTTGCTATTTCTACTATATTAAATGTTGGGTAAAGCGCATTTTACTAATCTGCCCATATGGTATATTCTTTGTTAGTGTTTATATTCCTCAAGTTACTCATATTTAGGTGAAGACAGTTCACGCAAATATGAGCGAACCTTACTCGATCGATTATCTTATTTAGTGGAGGCACGTGTCATGATTCCTTTTGCTTACCAAGTCTTTAGTACCGTGATTCAGGAAGGTACCTTTCAAAAAGCTGCTTTAAAGCTGAACGTGACACCCAGCGCGATCAGCCATTCGATTACTCAACTGGAAAACGAACTGGGCTTTCCCATCTTCATCCGTTCCCGTTCTGGTGCAGAACTGACTGCCAATGGGCGAACGATTTTACCCATTATCCAAGAGATTCTGAACAGTCAGGCGCGACTAGAACAAGAAGCCGCTGATATTAACGGGTTGAATTCTGGTTCCATTCGCATCGGTGCCTTCTCATCCGTCTGCATCAACTGGCTGCCACCCATTATTCAGTCGTTTAAGAAACAATACCCTAACATCGACATAGCGGTGAGCCAATCGGGGTTCAACGAAATCGTGCAGAATGTTAAAAACGGCACGCTGGATTTAGGATTTGCAGTGATGCCCGTGAGCGAAAACTTAATCGTTGACGATCTGGTCAAAGATGAAATCTACTGTGTGGCACCAAAGGGCTTCGTTCCGAAAAACAAGAAGTCGGTCACCAACGAAGATTTGGAAGACCGCGACTTCATCCTGCAGTCTGGTGACTATGACCGTGATACTAAAGCGGCGCTGGACTACTATGGCATTCAACCAAACTTGATTCACTTCTCCATTGATGACCAATCGATTGTCGCCATGGTAGAAGCTGGACTGGGATTGGGCATTCTACCGGAATTGGCACTGCAGAAGATTATCGGTGATGTGGCCGTTTATCCGTTTGAACATCCTTTCTACCGGTCGATTGGACTGGCAACGTCGGCGGTGCAGGCGAAGGCCCCTTCTACGCAGAAGATGATTGAGACCATTAAGGCGTTTGTGGGGAAGAAGTATCCGGAAGCGCTGTTGGTGAGAGAATAGTATTTTTTCAATGTAAATCAAAAGAAGGAGCGTCCAACAGTTGTTTGATTGACTGTTGGGTGCTCCTTTATTTTTGGTTGTTCTTTGCAACTTTGCGGAAACGTGTTCAGGAGAGCAGAGACTTGCATCTAAGTCACTTCTGACGGAACCCACGTCAAAGTACGACGTGCCTTCCGTCAGAAGCGTCTTAGACTCCAGTCTCTAATCGCTCTCCTTCACACTCTAATCTTCTGAAACGTGCTCGGATAAGCAGAGAGCTGCATGTAAGGGGACGACGACATAAATCCAAGTTCGGGATTTTTGCCGTCGTCCCCTTACACTCCGCTCTCTAACCGCTTATCCTCACACTCTAATCTTCCTCCAGCACATCCACAATATCCTGCTTATCCAGCACCATGCCAATCGTATTCTGAAACATATCATAATCCTTCATGCTGACGATGACATATCGGCCGATGCCATCTTCCGTGATGAAGACGGGCTGGAAATCATACACTTGTGATAATAACTGCTTAGGATGTTTCAACGCACTCACTGGCCGAATCAACGTTTTCTTTGGTGCAATCAGGTGCTTAAAGCGATCCAATTCTACGTTAATGAAGGTTGGCATTTCATCTGCGTCACCCTCAGGTAATGTTTCTTCTGGCTCAGGTAAATCTTCGTGATCCACCACCCGTTCCATCAGCAGTGTCCCAATCATTTCCCGTCCTCGAGTCAGAACATCATAGATGGATTTGCCACCTACTGTATGATCAACCACCGGCATGTACATCTGATAAGGCAGCTCTTCTCGTTCATCATGGCGAATTAAGCCAGAATAAGTGAGATACATTGGTGCAAGTGAATCTGCGGTATTAAAAAAGTCCATCGTGTTACCCCGTTTTCGTTTAATCGTTACAGGGATAACTATGCAATGGACTTGGGTTTAGTTTTAATATCTGATTGAAATTTATCATGTGTCTGCCCATTAAAAAAGGCCCTCCCCTTAAATGGATAAGAGAAAAGGTCTCTTAGTTGGGTAACAACCTCAGCACCACCAAAGTGGCCTGAAGTTCGCACAATCCAAAAGTGTGTCATCGTTTTGATGGCTACACGATCTATCCCACACAGCGAAAACGGTTTTAACCGTTGGCAAGACATGCTACCTATATCCCCTGAAGGAAAATATACCCATAACGTTGGTACTGCCTATCGCCGACTGCATAGGCGTCTGCTTTTTGATTCTGCGCCCAGTGCTTGATGTATATATTGTTGGGGATTGTAACTCAGTCCGAACTATCTTTTATGGGTAAAATAGTTTAGATCATATTAATTTAATGATGGTCTAACGACTCATCGTTAAAACCTTCTTTATTGTAGACTGAAAATCATATTAAAGCTATCAAAGTCTCCTAATTTTGTGAAATTAATTTGTCTAGTACTTATTTGGGGCAAAATATGTCAGCATACAAAGGCTGCCCAACACTCGTCAAATAGCGACGAACGTTGGGCAGCCTTAATCTGTTTCACAACTCATATGCTAGAATCTTCCGAGTTGTGTCACACTCATTAGCGAATCGACCAGATACTCAGTGCAATCATAATCAATTCCGTGTTCTTCAGGTGCAGCGCTGCGTAAAAGACTAGCGCTGCGATGATTACGTGTTGCTTCATCAATATCGCCCCCCCGACCGTTCATTGAGTAGAGAATAAATTAGGGGCGGTACTAGTTAGACTTTGTAGAGTTCTTGCGTAGTGGTCTTCACGTATGCGCCGCTGACTGCTGAATCGTAAAGGGCAACACCCTTCCGGCTAAAGAGGCCAAGCGTCGTAATCGTGTTCATCGCTTCGGCAATCGTTTCAGTCGTTAAACCAGAAACCGCCTTTGGAAAACTAAAGGTGTGCACCTTTTCGTCTGAACCTTTGAAGCGTAACTGCAATACTGTTTTTTCTTCGTTATTCATGTTCTAATCTCCTTTAGATGAGTGGCTTAGGCAACTTGCGTCTTGTTATCAGTGGTTGTGACGAAGGCGTTAACGAATGTTGAGCCGGTTAACTTTTCAACGACTGCAGCAAACTTTGAAATTTGGTCGTCAGAAGGCTTTTCAATCATGTTGTTGTAGGTGTAGCGGACCTTGTTGTCAGTTGCGTCAAGCATGATCAAGACCAGGTTAGTTTTATTCCAAGTAGTATTCATATCAATCTCTCCAGTAAGTTAGTTTTGTAAGTGTTGGCCAACGCCCTACACTTATACAAACAAATCAGCGGGCCAAAGTGTCAACCTCGATTTTTAAAAATTTTGAAATTAACGCTAATCTTCGGTAGAATGGAGAGGATGATTTAAATTGTGACTTAAATTCAGGAGGCTATTTCATGGCTCAACGGCTTGTATATCCAGCAATCTTTGATCCAACAGTAATGATTAACCGTGTCCAGATCACGGTGCCAGATGTACCCGGTGTAAAAGTAATGGGTACAACAAACGAAGAAGCGGCGCAAAAGGCGGCGGAAGCGGTTGGCAAAAAGCTGGTAAAACTAAACGATGAATTACCGGTACCAAGCACCCCAGGTGAACTGAAAACCAAGCCAGGACAAACGGTTAGTTTTATTGTGTTGGATTTGGATGAGTATAGAAAATAGAGTGTGAAAACAAGCGTTTAGAGACTGGAGTGTAAGCTACTTATGGCGGAATGTGTGTCGTACTTTGACACGGATTCTGTCATAAGTGGCTTACATGCAAGTCTCTGCTTGTTTGAACACGTTTCAGCAATGAAAACAACAAACACCAAAAGTCACCATATGACCGTTAGATTAATCTAACAGTTATATGGTGATTTTTGATTTGCATATAACATTGATCCCCATTGCCGCTTACCTTACCAATCAAATCAATTGAAATTCCTCCCACATTAAGTCATGCTAATGGCATAAATTCAAGATAAAGAGGTAGTCAAAAATGGACACATATACACTGTCGAACTTTTACAAACATCAACACACTATCTTTGAAACCTTAGACAAGACCAAGAAACCTATTGAGATCATCACTACCAAAAACAAGGATAACGGCACAAATAAAGGTTAGGTATTAATGTCCAAAGATGTGTATCAGCAATTAATAGCAGCCCAAGATAAACAGTTACGACAAGCAGCGTCAGATATTCGCAGTTATGCTTTGAGCCACGATCCCAAGGCACCAACAAATAATGACGAAATGGAAAAATGGCTAAATGAGGATTAATGATTTAGTTTCACAATATTTTCTGTAAAATAAAAGGCACCTCAAGTGAGATGTCTTTTTCACATACCAGAAGTTCACAGCTACTTAACCCGTTCCCCCTGCACATAAACCTGATCAATATCCGCCTTACTAGTCTGATACATCAACTTTTCAAAGACATTATCAGAAGTCTCTGTCTGAAAATCATTCTGAAGCGAAACTACCTGCATATCCGCCAAATACCCTTCGGCAATCTTCCCAGTCTGCATATGCAAACTCTCAGCACCACCTCGTGTAGCCAAATAAAAGGCAGTTTTCACACTAATTGCGCTATCCGCAACACCACGCTTATCGGCAGGTAGCTGATTATCCACGCCATCTTGTAACATCCGTGATGACATCACCGCTTGCCTCATATTTTGATAGAGACTTGGTGAATAGCCACCGGAAATATCCGTTCCAAGTCCAGTTTTAACATGATGTGCCAACACGCGCTTAACGGGCAAAACCGCATTGCCGAAATACACGTTTGAGATTGGACAGTGTGCCACCGCGACGCCCTGTTTTTCAAATAGTTGATAGTCATGGTCAGTGAGTTTGGTGCCATGCGCCATCACCGCTTTATCCGTCAGCAAACCATAGTGATCCAAAACCTCGGCATCACGCATATGGTAGTGTTCCAAGGCATAGCCACTCTCCCAGTCACTTTCACTGCAATGGGACTGCACGGGCAAATCGTATTTACGAGCTAGTTCACCCAACCCTCTGAGACTATCAGGGGTACAGCTAGGCACGAAGCGCGGTGTGATGACGGGAGTCTGTTTCAAATTCGTGGTTTGATTCAACTCACCCAGCTGCTGGATGAATTGTTCGGTTTGGTCAACCGCAACTTGAGCCGAAGCATCCTGATAATAATCGGGTGTCTGCTCCGGATTATCCATAGCTACCTTGCCGATGAATCCCCGCTGACCATGCTGGATGCAGGCTTTAGCAAGTTCCAAGTTTGCAGCATTATGAATCGTGCCAAAGTAAAGTACGGTAGTGGTCCCATTCGCCAGTAGTTCTTGAACCAGATCATTATAGACCGTTTTGGCGAAGTTGAGGTCTTGATACTTAGCCTCTAATGGGAAGGTGTACGTATCCAACCATTCGTTTAGTGGCCGGTCTAACGCCAGTCCAGCATTGGGCCACTGCGGTGCGTGAACGTGCAGATCAATGAAGCCGGGTAAGACGTATTGATTCGGACGCAACGTGGTTAAGGTATCATTTGCCCGCGCAACTTGTTTGACAGTGGCATAGTCTGAATCACTAGGTTCAATCATGCGGGCGATGTAGCCACTGTCATCTAGACAAATTAATTGCTGTGCTTGGTAAGTAACTTCCGTCTGCGATAAGGGTGAAAAGCTTGCCCCTTCGATAACCTTTGAATAAGAAATGATCATGCACCTCGCTTGGTTGATTTTTATCTTTTACGAACTATAATCTACTATTTAAAAATATCATTCGTGTAATTGATAAATTTATTATACACCAAAAAAGGTATCGAGATTGCACTTGGCCCTGTCAAGTTGACAAATGAAATAATATAAAGTTTTGCGTATCTCTAAGCGGCTTCACTCCAGTATTCATCTGGGGTGAGGCCGTTTCTTTGTGCTGAGCGATTGTGATGGTTGAAGTATTCGATTCCCTTCTCAACCATCCTTACTAGATCCTGATACGTTTTCGGCATTGGCTGGCGTTCCATCCAACGCAATTTAAATTCATTCCACCAACGCTCCATTGGTGCGTTATCGTAAGGCGTTCCTGGTCGAGACATACTTCTGATGATATTGTGACGACTGAGAAAGTTGTTGAAGTAACCGGAAGTGAATGCTGACCCGCGGTCGGTGTGAACCATTGGGTGCACATCTCCAGCGATTTCAAACGCTTGTTGGAAAACTTGAACTTCTGCTGCTGAGGTTTCTGTGGCACTCAAATTGTATGCCAACAGACGACGTCCATAGAGATCAAGTACACCACTAAATCGTATTTTGCTCTCACCATTTACACCGTAGGTTAATTCGGTTGAGTCCGACAGCCAAACTTGGTTGGGGGCTTCAACGTCGAAATTTTGATTGAGGATATTGTCCAAAATATGTTGCTCACTTTCCTTACGACGCTTTCGTTTCTTGACACGAATTTTACAGTAAATGTCCAGTTCTCGCTGTACACGACGGACCATCTTGATGGTGACCGGAAACTTGACTTCATCGTCATGCTGCAGGGCAATGAGTAGGTTATCAGCTCCAATGCCTTGGTGATGAAAGTCGTACCAGTACTGCGTGCGTTTCTTAAGCAACACATCGTGTTGCTCCCAAGTTGTTTCGGTACGGTTCAATCCCTTGTAGTACGCCTGTCGGCTTACACCGATCAACTTTAAGAGTGTGGCAACTGCACCACGTTTACCTTGACTGACCTCTTTGATTGCGAAGTAGGCCAGACGATGCTGTTTGTTCACCCCCTGCGCTGAAGTTCCTGCAATTTTTTTGCGAATGCTTCGATGAGCTCTTTATCAGCTAACTCGGCCTTAAGCCGTCTGATTTCTAAACGGAGACGATCGTTCTCGGTAAGCTCTGATTCACGCTTATGATGCCCACGATTATCTACTAAAGCTTCGTAACCACCATTTTTGGCCTTGAGTACCCAAGAACGGGCCTGTTGATAGGAAACCTGAAAATGTTCCGCTGCCTCGGCATAAGAGTGTCTGTCTTGAATCACATACTCAACTACTTTGATTCGCTCTTCAAACGTTGTCTTTCGACTCATAGTGGGGACCTGCTTTCTTGACGGAGACGCCGTCAAAGTTTTGTCCTCATTATACTTGATAATCCAGTTTTTTAGCTGGGTTTCTGAGCGTAGCCCAAATCGGAAACTTAATTCAACGAGGGTACCTTCACCGTTTTGATAGGCAAGCACTGCCGCTTGCTTAAGCGCCGCAGGGTATTTCTTATTCTTAGTTGCCTCATTGAGACCCTCAAGACCATCTCGATTATATTGCTCCTGCCACCGCGTTAAAGAATGTCGTTCAAGCTTGTGCTGTTTCGAAAATTTTGTGGCAGAGAGACCCGCGTTTTTGAACTGTTCAAGCAGGTCCAGCTTCTCCTGTGCTGTGTACTTAGATCTGGACATACAAAAAATCCCTCCATAGTCATCAGATGAATTATTGTATTTCATCTGACAACCATAAAGGGATTATCGCAGATTTGTCATCACAATCTCGATACCTTTTACATTAGCATTGTATTAAAGATTTTCTTGACCTGGAAGCGGAGGGAGTGGGCTACCTGGTGTAGTAAACCACTTGATGAGATGATTCTTCAGACCTAATTTATCAACACGATCCTTGGTGATTGTCGTGTGGATTTCATCCGACTTACCAGCCAGAATTTTGCCAGCAAATTCCGGTTCAATCAGCGCCTGACGTCCGATAGCCACAATATCACCATAGTCTAGTGCTTTTTCCGCGGTGTCTTTGCCAAAAACATTTGCAACAACGATGGTCTTTACGCGATCACCAACAGTCTTTTTAACTAATTGACCAATACTCTCACTGCCACCCTGAGGTTTTTCATCGTAAGATCTCACAAGAGAGGTGTGAATATAATCAATATCATAGTCAGCGATTTTATCGATGAGCTGCAATGAGTCTTTGATCGTATACCCAGTATTTTCGCCATGAATCTCTTCTGGTGAAACTCGATAACCGATAATAAAGCCATCTTTAACTGCATCTTTAGCAGCATCAACTACCGCTTTGGTAACAGCCAACGGGAAGTTCATCCGTTTCTCTAGACTACCACCCCAGTGATCGGTGCGGTGATTTGAATATGCTGAGAAGAACTGTTGTAACAGATAATGATTGGCACCATGAATCTCGACGCCATCAAAGCCTGCTTCAATTGCCCGGGTTGTTGCCGCGCCAAAGTCAGCGATAATTTGCCGAATTTGTGCATCGGTTAGCTCCTCTGGCGTGTAATCTAACCACGGAAAGTTCATTTTACTTGGTGCATATGAATGCCCATTCAATTTTTGTGCCGTAACTGCCTCCCGACCACCATGATGCAGCTGGAGAATGGCCTTGTTGCCATCTTTTTTCAAGGCGTTAGCTAACTTCTTTAGTCCAGGTAGATTTTCATCACGGTCAGCACCAATTTGTAGATCGTACGCTTTTCCACCTTCACTGACGTATGAAGCACCGGTAATGATCAGCCCTGCAACTTTGGAACGCATCGAGTAGAAGTTTAAAGCATCTTCACCGATATCGCCGTTTTCTTCAGCCTCATTAATCACCATCGGCGACATTGCAGTTCGTGTTTTGATAGTAGCACCATGCTTAAAGACAAGTGGTGTGGTTAATTTGTCATTATTATCTGACATTTCTAAAATCCTCCTAAAAATACAACGTAGTTTTCAGTAAAGTACTTGTGCTTTTTTACACATGTGAGTTCAAAAAAATTTATCTCGGGCTAACTAAGATAAAATCACAACAAACGTAAGCGCTTTACTTACTTTTATACTACTTGCTATAATAAGCTCATTCAATATATGAGACGTCACATAAAAGGAGAACCTGTGATGGCTAATGCCGAAATTAAAGCTCAAACAAAACATCACCTATTAGAAGCCCTATTACACTTACTGAATAATAAACGCCTAAACGATATTTCCGTTAGTGAATTAGTACGCAAGGCAGGTGTCTCGCGATCGGCTTTTTACCGTAATTACCACTACATTGATGAAATTCTGATTGAACACGCCAACAACATCTTTCATGGCTTTTTTCAGAATAAAATCATTAATCAATCACCAGTGAACTGGCAACAGGCTAGCCTATATATCTATAGAGTAATCCGTGAAAATGAATCATTCTTAAGGCAGCTTTTCATTAATGGTAAATCAGAAATCTGGTTTAATGCTTCCGTTTCTGAAGGCGCACCCTTCTACGAAAACAAGCTAGGTCGTCGGGTTCCTGATGAAAAACTCATCTTTTTGACTGGTGGCATTATGGCTCTAGGCCTCGAATGGCTAGATAAGGGCAATAAGCAAAGCATCAATGATGTGGCAAACATCATTAATCCTCAAATACGGGTTATTTTAGGTGATAAAAAGACGTTTGCTTGATTACAGTTGAAACCAAAAAACGGCCACCAGCATAATACTGGCGGTCGTTTTCTGTTAACTTGCCACTCGATTCTGATCGACTATCTTCCAGCCATCAAGCAACTTGTCACTATTTACATACTGTTCCACGACCCACTTTGGGCGCTTAGTAATTTGGGTAACCGTTTGTAGGCTATCCGTCCGGTGTACAATGTGCTCGTCTGGCTTGGTAATAACGTAGCGTTTAGCCACGACCATTGCCCCCTTTGCAAATTCAAGGAAGTTTCACAACACGATATCGTACTCGATCACTTTCAGGATAATCGTAGTGTAACACAACAATATGTGAAAGCAAGCAGACTGCTATGAGAATGTGAGCTAGCCGACTCATGCATCTCTATCCCTGCAGGCGCTACACTACCCACATGTTAATCTTTTCACTCATCTCGATAAGTTTCCCTAAAACAATTGCTGCCAACTATACCCACCACCACTGTTTTGCCGTATAATGTAGCTAAAATCGACAAGACAGAAAGGGGCCGGCATCATGGACGCTCAATCAGAAAAAATTCAACGCAATAAAAATGGTGAACTGTATCTGAAGGTACCCGATGAATTTGTGAAGCAACTTGAACTCAATGAGGGCGATGAGGTTGACCTAGTACCGACTGCGCTTGGTGTCGAACTGCGTAAAGCGGACACGGTTACACCACAATTCTGGGAACCATTTTCACAATCAGTTAACGAATATCAAAAAGCATTGCGCATGATTCAGGGCGATGATGCCGACGAAAATGATGATACATCCGCAAAATAATTAAATTTTACTTTTCAACTTCACCGATTCTATGGTATGATGGTTATTGTTGTGATGGCGGTATTGGTGAAGTTTGGTTAACACACCGGATTGTGGTTCCGGCACGCGTGGGTTCGAGTCCCACATACCGCCCTAAATATAAAAAGTCGTATGATCTGTTGATCATGCGGCTTTTTTCTTACAGACTGTTTATTTTAATCTGGTAATTAGAATATGATATAATAGAATCATAAAAAGAGGCCAGTGCTTGAACACCGACCTCCTGCAGACCGCTTCAAGAGCGGTGGTAAGTTATGGTTAACAGTAAAAGTCACCTTAAACTCGCCAAAGTTTATATAGGGGTGGCTTTTTACTTACGGTCTCTACGGTCGATTAGTACCACCAATGTTGCGAAAGCAATCATCAGTGATAAGGTGTCAAATACTGACACAGTCTAATTCCTTTGTAAATTTCGTAAATCATAGGCATCACTCACTTCCGCGATTGATACCACCACCCATGAAACTCCTGCTGTAACAGTATATCATACGGTATACTGTTTTTTTGTACACCAAATGAATTGAAACATTTTCCATAAATCGTCAAACGAAACAGGTAGCAACACTCTCATTTCAATTAAACAGTTTCCAAACAGTCTTTAATAATTATTGAGCAAATTTTTCTAGCGTTTAAACCCCGACATAACAAGCCTAGTTGCATTTCAATATCCATTATTCATGAATGTACTGTTGACAACGCAACAATGAACTGGTATCTTAGTGCCATCAACATATATTAAAAACTTATGAGAAGAAGGCAATACATATGAGAAAATACGCAATTATCGGGGTCGGACACGTTGGAGCAACAGTCGCTTATACGCTGGTGTGTCAGGGAATTGCTGATGAATTAATCTTAATCGATAAAAATGAAAAAAAGGCACGTGCTGAGCAATTAGACTTACAGGATTCGCAAGCTCGTCTCGATTCTCACACCACAATCAAAATCAACGATTATTCAGAATTAGCTGATACTGATATTTTATTCGTTACTTCTGGTAATATTCATGCCTTGGATCATGCTAGTGGCAACCGTTGGGCTGAGTTCGAATACACCCGTGAAATTGTGCAAGATATCGCACCTAAGATCAAAGCATCCGGCTTTAACGGTGTTTTAATCGACGTGATGAATCCTTGTGACTGTATCACCTACTACCTGCAACAGGCTACCGGCTTACCAGCTAACCGGGTTCTTGGTACCGGGACCTTCTTGGATACCGCTCGGATGCAAAAAGTCGTTGGCGAAAACTTCAACGTTGATGCCAAAAATGTTACTGGCTACACTTTAGGCGAACATGGAGAATCTCAATTCGTCGCTTGGTCTACCGTTTCAGTTAACGGCTTGCCAATTGAAGAATTAGCCGAAGAAAAGGGCCTTGACCTTGAAGACCTTGAAACCCAAGCACGTGGCGGTGGCTGGGCTGTTCACTCAGGCAAAGGTTATACCAGCTATGCCATTGCAACCTGCGCCGTTAAATTAAGCCGTGCCGTTTTGGATGATGCTAACTTGGCTTGCCCTTGCTCATGCTACAGTGACAAGTACAATACCTACGTTGGTCACCCTGCCATCATCGGCAAAAACGGTGTCGTAGAAGCATTACGCCTGCCAATCACTGATGAGGAAGAACAAAAGTTAGCTGAATCAGCCGGCTTCATCCGTGAAAAGTTTGAAACATTGCCTAACGTTAAGCAAGAAGTTTAAACATACTAATTAACTTGGAGTCTAGAGTAAGATAATCATCTTACTTTAGGCTCTTTTTGTTGTGTCTCACTGTTTTCTCTCAACATCATTATAAATTGCTTTTGCCTCTTACATTCAGTACAGTTTAAGTAGCTTACTAGATCATAGAGAAGGTGAGACTTTGACGCTTCCAAAAACAATACAGAATGAATTGACAGGCTTAAATGAACAGAATATTAAGGATGCAGATCAAGACTTCGACCTTTAGATGGGCTGAAGTCTTTTTAGATTCACTTTCTCAAGCTTAGCTGCAGGTTGCCAGCCAGTTCATCTGCTGTGAAGGTGCTGTTTACAGCACGGGACGACATCCGAGGCACGCGGGGCTTTGGCGTGGCTTGGATGCGAGGTGAAAGACCGCTTCTCAGGCTTTCACCGGTCCCCACAGCAATGAACTGGCTGGCGACCGAAAGCGGCAATCATTTCCAAACAAAAAAGGATTTCAAGAGAACTATCCCTCGAAATCCTTCAAATACTAATTTAACGATCAACTAAAATTTGCCATTGACCCTCTTGCTGGTTAACGAACTGGACTTGCCGTTTAGATGGATAAAACGCCATTTCAGATTGTTTAAGTCGCTTAACACCAACTCGAAAATAACTCGCTGCTTGATCATTTCCAACTAAGCGATAAAGCGCGCCCGGCAAGTTTTCAATCAAACAGTTACCGTTGCCATCAGAAGTCACCGTCAATGGCTGACCATCACGATACAGCATCTTGCCATTACGCTTACGCAAGCCAAAAATTTGCCCCGCAACCGGCTGACCAGCCACATCGACACACTGAAATTGAAGCCGAAAGATTCGCCGTTTCAGCATTGAACGGTAAATTTGACGCACAATCAGCCAAAGCACAGCAAGAATGGCAAACATACAGCCAATCAAAATGGCCAGTTGCTGCCATCGCTCAGCCCGTTTAGCATGACTAACATCCTTAGCCACCGCTGACGTATAGGCAACCCGTTTACCCGTAATCAGCAACCGGTGTGAGTTAATCATGTATGGCGTACAAGTCAACAGCGTCGCGATATCTTGACCAGGCTTAATTTTTAGGGTACTCGTTTCAGTTGGTTCAACCACTTGTATCTGAAACACGCGATAGGCTAGATGCTTTCCGTAGATTTTAAAAACGAAAAGGTCGCCTTCTTTGACACGGTTCAAATCAGAGAATAGCCGTCTATCCACTAACCCACGGTGTCCGGCAACCACCGTATGGGTGCCTCGCCCACCCGTTGGCATAGATGACCCCGGCACTACAGCAGACCCGACTTCTAAAGAGGCATCATTCAACGTTTTAAACACCGGTACAGTCAGTGCCAGTTTAGGAACCGTTACTGTACCTAACATATCATGTTTTAAATTAAGGGTCGTTTTCTGACTTAAACCAGCGAACGGATCGCTGTTGGTACCACTAGTTTCACCAGCATTGTCACGCTTCAAATCAGCTAGGCGCTGCTCAGCATTACCCTCATTTTCACGTTGAACTTTTGCCACCCGCTGCTGATCCAGCAAATCGTTCAGTGACCCAATGTAAAAGGGGTACAGTGCAACGGCCACACCCACCATCAGCAGTAAACTGCCAATGAGGTGTGTCACAGTAAACCGTGATTTCCGCGGCTTTGATTTAGGCACAGCTATTCTCCCCCCTTTTAACTAAAGTGACTGTTTAAATTTCTTCGTGACGTTTGCTACGTTTAAGGAAGAAGATCCCTGCAGCAATGATAACTGCACCAACGAGCATGATCACGTAGATTCCCATGCCACCGGTGTGCGGTAAAACACCCTCCGCAGCATTGGCGATCTTGATAACGTGACTGTCATCGTAAGAATCCTTGTCCACCTTAAATGTTTGTGGCTCAGTTAATAGCGCATGGCCCTTTGGCGCTTTTACTTCGGTCAATGAATAGTCGCCGAAGCCTAGTCCTGTAACTTCGAAATCACCGTTTTCACCTGAAGTAAGCACAACTGCGGTCTTCTCTAGCGCTGCAGGATCATAGCTTTCAGCATCGAAATTAGCTGGCAGCTCTTTCCATTCGTAGCCCTCACCCGTATCCGTCAGGTATTTTTTGCCATCTTTGCTAGTGACTAAGAACTCTGCACCCTTTAACCCATTACCAGTATCAGCATCCGTCTTTTCGAACTTAGCACCACCCGTTGTGATTGGAGTAGTCCCATTGACTTGAGGCTGGTTATTTAGGGCAATATGGTTGTTAATGGCTGTCTCTGGTGTCAGGATTTTATTAACCGTTGCGTTATAAGTGATCAAGATTGTTTTACCCGCATAGTCAGCGAGTTTGGATGGATCAAAATGAATCGTAAACTTCGACGAACCAGCAGGAGCTGGCGTAAACTTCCAACCTGGCACAGTTTCATCAGACTGCTCGCCATGAATCAAAATACTACCGGTATCAATTTTCAAACCGTCATCCGGAGTATCAGTAACCGCGAATTTATCCAAGGACGTAATATCTGCTGGTACGACGATACTTACCGTGTAACTTACTTTATCCCCATACCCTAAAACAGCATCCGTCACGCTAGAATCCTTTTTATCAGTAATCTTGTCGAGACTATCGAGATCATTTAAATCCTTAGTCAACATCTTTTTAGTCTGGTTTTTAGGATAGATGTGCAACGGGTTGTCTTTGGTGCTTGCTTGATTCAATGGCATCACCAAAACGATTGGGTCAGCGGTCTTCACAACTGACTGGTTAGTATTGGTCTCTTCGGAAATCGATTTGGTTTCGCGAATCAAGTACACCGCATTCTTACCAGTTGCATGGGTACTTTTCACTGGTAACGCAAAGTCAGCTATTCCCTTAACGTTAGTGATTTGAGAATCACCGAGTTGATACCCAGCAGCTGCAGCCTTAACAGCATTATCCTGAATCAACTTTTGACGTTCAGTTGAAGGACCCGATAGGTGCTGATAACTGTTGGTGACGTCATAAACGGTAAACTCAACCCCGTTTAATGGTTTCCCACCCTGAAGTTGATCACCAGATAATTCTTTACCTAATAAATCACCGCTACCTGGTAAATCTGGTAGTGTCTTATCTGAACCAAAAACCAACTTGTGTAGTCGAATATATGCCGTTTCATTGCTAGCGGCCTTAGCGCTGGGCGTACTTAACCCAGTAAACGCCAATGGTAATACCAATAATAGTGCCACAAAAATATGTTTTAATTTATTCATCTTACTCTAACGCTCCTTCTTGGAAGTGTATGTGTGCCTGTAGTGACGTAGCAACCCTGTTGCGGCCAGAATAATCAACCCGCCCACAACAGCAAACATTGTTCGTTCTTCATTCGTTTGCGGCAGCCAAAACGGTTGGTGCCGTTTCGATGACCGCGCTCGTTTATCGTGCTTCGAAATAATAGCTTTCCCGTTATTAGTCCCATCAGTGACGCCTTGACCACCCGTTTCAGAGCTGCCAGTGGTCAACTGTTGTGGATTGTAGACTCGAAGCGACTTTTGTGTGGCAACCGTTTCCGGTACGTGACCAGCTACTAACGGCTCAAGGACAGTCCCCTGCACCAGAATCTTTCCACTAGTCGGGATATGCACGCTAACGTGTTCTGCTGCCTGACTAATTTCGTACCCCTTTGGCGCCGCTATCTCACGGAATTCATAATCCCCAGGCGACAGTACCGATCCATCATAGCGGACCAGCCCCTCTTTATCCGACGTAAACTGCTGGATAGTCGGATCATTCCTAACACTGCTCCAACCACCATGTTGAGTTAGGTACAGCGACTGCCCGGCAACCTGCTGGGTCAAGACAAATCGCGCGCCAGCTAAGGGAGGTGTCGCCCCATTATTTTTGGTCCCATACTTGTAAAAATAGGGTTTCTCAGTAACAGTGGTCCCTTTTGCCTCCAATATGCCCATCTGATCCGTCACTTTTAGTGCTAGCGGTTGAACCCAGCTCTGCGATATAAACGGCTGCAGCTTGGTGCTCTGTACCAGCAAATAAGCTTGTCCAGCCCGTCCCCTAAACTTAACCTCCGCCTGTCCGCTAACGGATGTCAATGCCTTCAGATGATTCTGCCTGACATATTGATTCATCGCCATGGGCGGCTTTCCAGCTAGTTGTTGCTGTAATGCGTGCCAATCAGATGTACGCCGAACCTGACTACCAAGCTGATAAACCTTCAACGTTACCCGTTGATCAGTTGCCCGAACATCTTCAGGTAGCTGGACTCTCACCGATACCGCCGCAAAACCAGTCCGCGGTTGACCGACCGTTAGCCCAAAACCTGTTATTAACAACATCAAGCAACTTAGCATCAGTAACCGCCATTGCTTCATTTACCACCACCTGCCCCTCACTCAAATGCCAACAAATTACCCAGAAACAACGAGATAAATTTCCAAATCCCCTGAACGTAAGTGACGAAAATAGTGAGATAAAAAATTAATGAGTTTTACCAGAACTTACCAAACTTATATGTTATATTTCTAATAAAGCCTGATAATATCAAGTAAAGCCCCGATAATTTAATTAGAGCTAGATAAAAGCGCTCTCATTTTAGTGGCGAAAATGCGTATTAAATATGCATTATTCATTACCAATATTAATTTTCTCTAACGATTCTCTCACTAAAAAGCCTATTTAATGGGATTTGTTTCATCTCAAGCTTAAATACTACTATATGATAATATGCATTTCAATAACTTTTTTGCATTAAAATGCGTATGCAGTAATTTGCTAGATGTTTCGCCTTGAATTGAGTTTTGATTCGAAATTAAGTTCCTTTTTGGGAGTATGACGCGAGATTCTCATCGTAGCCGAAGGACGCTGGTGGATTCATCTGCTGTGACGGTGCTGTTAGGGCGGATGCCCTTACAGCATCGGACGACATCCGAGACGCGCGGTTTGGGCGTGGCTTGGGTGCGAGGTGAAAGACCGCTTCTCAGGCTTTCACCGGTCCCTGCAGCAATGAATCCACCAGCAGCCGAAGGCGACATAAATATCGCACACATCAAAAAGAGCCTTAGGAAAGCTATCCTAAGACTCACAATCAATATTCTATTGGCCAATCCCTGTCCGACTAAAGTCTGACAGGATACGACGCGTAAAGTTTTGCGCTTTAATTTTCAGGAAAAATCCTAGCATGAAGACCCCGATAAACATCAGAATCAACACGATGGCGTCAATGAAGACCGTCTGCATGTTTGGTCCCCCAACCGCTTCACGGAAACCGCCAACACTGTAAGCAAACGGTGCGAAGCGGTAAGCAAAGCGATAGAACGCTGGATCAAGCTGGACGGGGTACAACGCCCCAGAACCAGCCAGTTGAACCGCCACCAAGAAGATGACGATGGCCTTCCCGAGATTGCCAAACGTCGCGGCTAGCCCGTAGACGATCCCTGTGAACAGTAGCGACGAAAGCACCCCGAAAAGCAGCATGATAAAGACGCTTTCTACTTGAACGCGGAGTAAAATAATCGAACTGAAAATGATGATCATGGTCTGAATCATTGATAACGTCCCAAAGGTCAGCATCTTGCCACAGAACTCTTCGTGAACGGTCATGTTATGGAACCGCCGCTTTTCACGGGGAATCGTAGTGTGCAGAATCATCACCAGCATGGTACAACCAATCCAGATCGACAAGGTAATGTAAGTCGGTAAGAAGGCTGCCCCAAAGGTTCCCACGCGGTAAATACTTTGATCCTTAACGTTGAATAAGGACACTAACGTATTGCCCATGGTCTTGGGGTTATTCTGTAAGACCGTGATGATGCTGACAATATCATCATTGCTGGTCAGTTTTAACTGGTTAGCGATGTTTTGAATATCATCTTGATACGTGGTCAATTTGCTTTCCAGATTAGAGCTGCTTTGTGCAATCAGCTGGTTACCCTCAATCGCATTATTCAGGTAATCTTCATTGATCCCCTTAGCCTGTTTCAGTTCGCTAAGAATCGACTGCGACTTCGAGACCGCTGAGATGAGGCTACCGCTAATGCTGTCTAAATGTGTTTTGACGGAGCGGTTATACTGACCAAGCGCTGAGTTCATCCCCACTGTGATCCGGTGAGTATTGTCGGCTGCACTAGCGATTTCACCCGAAGTCAGCCGCCCTTGACTAGCCAACGTGGACTTCAGTGACTGCAGCTGAGACTTTTCAGTGTTCAGCAAGGACACTACATTGCCCAGGCTATCGTCCAATCCGCTAATGGCCGACAAATGAGATTGCCCATTAATGCTCTTAAGGAATGACTGCAACGGTGTCACCTGTCCCTTTAACAGATTGACCTGAGAAATGGCACGGTTCAGCATATCATTGACGGCACTTTTGTTGGTGGAACTGGCTGACCGATTTAACTGTTTCACAATACTATTCAAACGGTTAGCACTTGCCGATGCACTATTGAGGTTAGTGTCCAGGCTGTTGAAGGCCTTATCGACAGACCCTTGGACGCTGTGCAGAGATGACATCGTCGCTGAGTTACTCTGCTGGAGCACATCCACGTTTTGTGAAGCGGTCATCACGGGTTTCAACCCCGTCAAAATTGCTTCCATATTAGTGGACGTATGGTTCACTTCTCCCAGCGCGCCAGTGGCAAGATCCATGGAGTCGCTTAACGCGATGATCCAATCCTTCAGTTCCAAAATCTGTCCCTGCTGACTCTTAGCCTTGTCTCCCAGCACGTTTAGTTTAGAAAATAGGGTCGTGTTGACAGTTTGCAGAAAATTAGTCTGAACTTGATTGACCAGCGTTTTAGCGGCCGTTTCAGTAATCTTGCCACCCATGGGCGCATCTCGGCTATTCGCCTTATAAATCAGCTTTGCCCGGTGTGGGTCATCCCCTGCGATACTGGACAACGACTTCGAGAAATTACTTGGAATGATAATTTCCGCGTAGTAGCTGCCCTCTTTGAGCTTGGTATCAGCTTTTTTGGCCGAGGCAAACTGCCAGTTCAGCTGATGATCATTTTTCAGTGTCTGCACCACGGTGTCGCCAACGTTCAGCTTCTGTCCCGCCATATTAGCACCAGTATCGTGGTTAACAACGGCCACCGGAATATTTTTAATTTCAGAAACGTCATACGGGTTCCAGACGGCCCGGACGTTGATCAGTGTGTAAAGACTGGGCATGATGCACAGCGCCAATATTGTAACCATTACAAGTGGCGATGAGATCATGGCCTTCAAATCACGCTGATAGATTGCTTTGATGTTTTCCATTTAAACCATCCTTCTGTTGACTACGCTTCGGCCAAATGGAACTTGGCATACTGTTACTAATTTTAGGGGACAAACTGGCTGATTTCAAGCACTGGTAGAATGATACTGAACACCCCTACAGTTTTAAGAAACAATACATTCTACCTTAAATTGTACTAAAATATAGGAGAATAAGCGACAGGTGAACGGATTCGTTTTTTACCTTTTTGACTTTTCAAGTAGTTGTTTCATTTCGTTTACAGGATTTTAGCCGATTTGATGTTATACTATTTTCAAATTAAACGTTTGCTGACAACTGTCAGATAAGTCGTTTAAACGGTTATAAACCGGTATTAATTATATTTATATAAGGAGTCCACTTAAAATGAAGAAACCTTTTTTGATCATCGCATTATTTGCTGGTTTGTTTACTGCTTTCGGTGTTAGCACACCGGCAGCTGCCAAGAGCAAAGGTGCCAAGGTGATCTCATCACGATCTATTTCAAAGAAACCCTATCACGCTGTTAGCGGCTACCTTTATACCAGCACCAGTCTGACGAAAAAGGCTCACAACGCCGACAACTATCCTTTCACTCTGTTCTATACCTATAAATCTGACACTGTGCGGAAAGCCAATGGCAATAAAGCCGTTTACTACTACGTTAAAAACGGTAACGGTAAGGTTAAGGGCTGGATTTGGCGTGGTCACCTAGTTCGCGTTGTCGATACTCAAAAACAGTTGAGTCAGCTAAACGAACTAGTCGATTTGATTGATTCTACATCCACTAAGACCCACGACCAGATTGTTTCACTGCTGAACGCGGTCAACAACAATACCACGCTGCCAACTTTGATCAATCAATTAACCAACTTACAGAACAGCCTTAACAACAGCTCGGATATTGCTAAACTCGGTCAGATCATCACACTGATTCAAAGTGATGTTTCTAACGGCATCAACAACTTATACAACACCACGCAAATTTTGCATAATGCAAACACAGCTTTAACAACATTCATTAACGGCTTGCTGCCTCAAATCAAAGGATAGTGAACCAAAAAGAGACTCTGATGTGGTCCTATTAAAGGATTTTATCAGGGTCTCCTTATGCGCTTTGCCGGATTTCAGCGAGGCGTACGACTAAGAACTTGTATTTATCACACTAACTACCGGAGGACAATATGCGTAACGTTTTCAACCTGATTAAAAAAGACTTTTATAACATCTTTCATACTCGGTCGATTTGGGTGACCTTACTGGCATTTGCCCTTATTCCAATGCTGTACGCGGTCCTCAACATTCAGGTGTCGTGGAACCCGTACTCGCCGGAGAACACCAGCCGGTTGAAAATTGCGGTGGTGAACAACGATGAGGGCGCTTCGCTGAAGAGTAAACCGTTCAATGTTGGTAACCAAGTGATCAAGCAACTGCACAAAAACCACGATATTCACTGGGTATTCACCAACGACTGGTCGGCTAATAACGGTCTGGAAAATGGTAAATACTACGCTATGATCGAAATTCCTGACGACTTTTCATCTAAATTAACCACCTTTGTCACGTCTAACCCGCAAAAACCAGCCATCATTTATAAATCAAACGAAAAGTTAAATCCCGCAGCCACCAAGATTATTGGACAAGCGGAAAACAGTTTGACCGATAACATCCGTCAGAGCTTCATCAAAACGGCCAGTAAGGAAGCCCTTCAAACTGCCAATAAAGCCGGCGCAACCCTTGCCACTAAAAAGCCGGAGATCCTGCAGATCAGCTCATCTTTGACCGATGCTATTAGCACGATCAATAAGACGGAAAAGACACTTAACGATGTCAACCAGACCAACCAGAAGACCCGGGCTGCACTGCAAACCATGAAGTCGGACTTACCAAAGATTTCCTCGCAAATTGACGACCTGCAGTCCGTAGTTAATAACACTAAAGCTATCAACAACGCCACTCAGCAGTTAAACCAGTCTCTGCAATCCAATTTAGGCAGTGGTATCAATAGTCTACAAACTCAAGGTACCCGGCTGCAGAACAACTTTAACGGCCTACCATCTGGTCATCTTTCTTCAACCACGTTAAAGAGCACAACGAGTTCTGCTACTTCTCTATTAAATGGGATTAATGATAGTTTGAGCGACACCTTGCGTATCTTGGACATCGTCAATAACTTCGTGCCTAATAACCGGACTAACGCGCTGATTAGCTCCGTTGCGAAAGCGAAGCAAAGTGTTGACCATCAAAAATCCCTGGTTAGTCAGCTTCGAAACACGCATTCCACTTCGAAACAACAGTCGCTGATCAAAGAACTGCAGGCGGCCTCCAATACGTTAAACACTGCGTTGGATACCGCTTATACGAACTTCAATGCCACTACTAGTCCTGCGTTAAACAGTTTGAACAACTCGCTTAATGATAATTTAAACGGCAACAGCCAAGTTGTTCAGTCCATGCGTTCAGTGATCCCCGAACTTCGAGCAATGGCTGATGCCGGGTCCATCACTGCTTCTCAAACCAGTGACATCAACTCCCGTTTAGATAAAATCAAGGGCACCTTGCAGACGCTGGATAAACAGATGAGCTTTTTAAATGGAAAGAACCTGGACACCTTAATCAAGCTGTTAGGCACGGATCCAAGTCTCTCATCAATCCTCTCGTCACCGATTAAGCTGCAAACCAAAGAAGTTTATCCGATGAAGAACTTCGGCTGGCAGGTTACTCCGTTCTACACCGTCTTGGCACTATGGGTGGGCATGCTCCTAATGTCCACTATCCTAGCATGGGAGTATATCTTGCCAGAGAGCAAGAATGGTCTGCAGCGACCAAATCATTTACAATCTTACCTTGGCAAATTACCGCTGTATCTAGGAATGGGCTTCGCGCAAGCCACCTTCGCTTGGATGGGTGAAATCATCCTGGGAGTCAGACCAGTACACTGGTTCTTGTTCCTACTGGCGTTCTACGTTGCCAGCTTTACCTTCGCCATTATCATGTTCAACCTGGTCTTTATGCTGGGGAATGCCGGCAAGGTGGTGATCGTCCTAATGATGCTGATTCAGCTGTTCGGAACTGGCGGCATGTATCCCCTGGAGGTCGTGCCAAAAGATTTGGCGGCGTTGGGGCCGTTCATGCCGTTCACGTATGCCATGCAACTCTTTAGGGAGGTTATGACCACGCCAAATTGGGGTGTAATTGGCCATGATCTGCTGTTCTTGTTCTTCTTCATCTTGTTCTTCACGCTCATCATGCCGTTGAGGCGACTGTTCGAAAAGTTGGTCTATCGGATGGAAAGTGATATGGAGAAGTCAAGATTGTAGAGTGTGGAAGCAGGCGTTTAGGGACTGAAATCTAAGGTGCAGGCGACGGAAATCCCGGGTTTGGATTTCTGTTGGCTGTGACTTAGATGCAAGTCCCTGCCTGCTGAAACACGTTTCGACTATTGAAAAACAAAGCGCAAAACCAGAGAGTATAAATCCCGAACTTGGATTTGTGCCAGAAGTGACTTACATGCAGCTCTCTGCCTGCTGGAGCACGTTTTCGCTATTGAAATACAAAAAACCTCACAACCAGCAAACAATAACTCTGCTGGTTGTGAGGTTTTATTATGCTTAAAACAATATTAGCGGTTCTTCAGTTGCAGTAACAGCGGTCGAAATTGATTGATGAAACTATGAATATCTTCGATCTCTTCGGCGCTTAAATTAGAATCTAATTCGTTTTCATTCAAATTCAGGACCCCCATTCACCACACGTGAACACACTACACTTTAACGTCTCTAAACATTTCGCTTATTAAACACGTAATAGCCAATACCCAAGAAAATCGCGATATAAATGACATTTCCTAGTAACATTTGCCAACCCTGCATTCTCAACAGTGGCTGGTAATAACCAGGGTGTGACAGCATGCTTGGATACAAGGTCATGGTCACCGGATTCCACTTGGCCCAATCCCACTTTTGAATCAAAATCGTCAACAGTTGGGTCACAATGTTAGAAGCAAAGTAACCAATAATCCCGATTGACACAGCTGCTGCAGAGTTTCTAAATAAGTTTGCTAACAAGAAGACAACACTCAATAATAGCCATAAACTCACAAAACTAGCTGCAGAAATTGCCAGCCCCCGGGTAAAGATGGACATCCCATCACCAGCACCCTGATGAATACTCAGCGTATGCCGGAAAAGTAATGCTTTCATCAGTAGCGCAACCCCGGTACTCATCACGTACCAGTAAAGGGTATAAAGAAAAACTGCTAGCCATTTACTAACCAGAACCTGTCCTCTGGAGTAACGCCGATAAAGCACTTGTTTCATCGTTCCGTATTGAAACTCCATAGTGATGATTGTCGCCGTTGCTGCAATCATATAAAAGTTAATGATTGGCCGCGAAAAATAAAGCGACTCAAACATATTGGCCGGAACAAAGGTCTGCGGGTATATCCGGGATAAAAAGGCAAATACAATCTCAATACCAACTAAGAATCCCGTACTGATCCAAGTACTAACTCTTCTGGTTAATTTAAAACTTTCCTGTCTGACTAAAGTCCACACTGTTCTCGCACCCCCTATTCTGCCTCTTCTTCGGCTAATCTTTTCTGGATTCGACTCTGTTTCAAAACTTCCAGCAAGGAACTTTCGAGGTTTCCTTCAAGGCGAGTCACATCTAGAATATCTACGCCACCTTCAACAAGCAGCCGCAGCACTTCCGGCATCGTGTTATCATCCGTAGCCACCACTTCCACTCGTGGATCAGGCGTGGTTTTAAACCTAGCCTTCTTCAGCAACTGACGGGCTTTCTTATCATCGCTGGTCATCAACATAATGGTCTGTTTGCCCTGCGAAGCTAATAGTTCATGCATGGTCGTCTGTTGCACGATTCGCCCTTCATCAATAATTAACAGATCTTGGGCCAACCGCTGCAGTTCACTCAAAATATGCGATGAAATCAGAAAGGTTGTGCCATGTTGAGATTCAGAAATAATCAAATCACGTAATTCCTTGGTCGCTTCTGGATCCAAACCATTCATGGGTTCGTCAAGAATGACTAATTCGGGGAAATTAACCAACGCCAGCGCAATGCCTAATTTCTGCTTCATGCCTAACGAATACCCTTTAGCCTTCCGTTTAATAAAACTATCCATATTCAATTGAGAAATAATTTTTTGAATGTGAATCAATTGATGATCACCATCCGCAAATAACTGAAGGTGATCCCAACCTGTTAAGAAAGGATAAATTCCAGGATATTCGATCAGTGCACCAACCTTAGAAAGCGATTCATGTTTCTGCGGTGTTACCGTCTCTCCTGCAATCTTGATACTGCCAGAGTCATAATTAAACAGGCCCAGCATGGTTTTCATCAGGGTCGATTTCCCGGCACCGTTTGGACCAACAAGCCCCACGATGTGTCCCGGTTTCAAGTCAAACGAAACATCGTGCAGTACGTGCTTATTGCCAAAACTTTTATTTAAATTCTGCACGGATAAAATACTGCTCATCTTTGCCTCCATACTAATAGTGGTTTACTGGTATTTAATCATAGTTTAAGGGGTCGGGGCAAGTGTGCTACCCGTTTCAATCGCCAACCCAATACTAAGTTTAACGAATTACAGGTCGTTATGGTATTAAATACGCAAATCGTAAGAAATTTCTAAGCCGAGGGAAAATTGTTTAACTAAAATCCATTTTTAAGTTACGTTTAAGCTCATCACAGTATATTAATCCTTGTACCACTGAAACGATCTCCCCTGATCGTTCCATTTTCCCTAAAAAACACTTTCTTTTGAAAGCAGTAGCTGTCACATTCCCTTGCGACAGTTACATTCCCCTCGTTTCAGGTTACATCCCCTGCGACCTGAAACATTTCTAAATCCTTCTACCTATTCTCCCAAATAGCAAAGGACAACAACGACGTAACGTACATCCCCTGTCGTTACGTAAATTACCCGCAGACTTTAGAGCTGCGGGTTTTTATTTGTTTAAAATACTTTGCAGGCACCATTTTGCTACGCCGGGCGGACAGGTCGAAGTGGGTCGTGGTGAAGCTAGCACCTGCGCTTCGCTGGGGGCGGATCTCCACCATCTCCCATGTCACTAAACTACCAAAGAACGGTAGTCAAGTGACATCGACACCACGACCTGCCCGCCCAGCTTCGCTACTTTCTACGTGCTATATTTCAGTGTTGTGACTCCAGTTTGACTGCAGAATTTGCGTTAGCAACATCACCGTGCTGTCGCCGATAAAGCAGAAAATAAAATGCAGTGGCGTGAAACCGGCAAATCGTGGTGAAAGTAGTGGTTAGTGAGCGTTTTATGCTCACTTAGCACTACGGGAGACGAAGGAAATCCTTTTTTCGGCGATTTTCCGAAAAAATAGTTCCGGAGCGACCCCACTACGAGTTGCCGGTTTCACGGAACGAAATGACGCTTAAACCATAGCTTAAATAAGGGTATACTAGGAGACACTAATACCCACAAGGAGTAAAAAATTATGAAATTTCACACCGGATCAGAACCTTGGAACCACGCCGCCGCACTTTACGTTCGCATGAACGTGTTCGTTTTGGAACGCACCATCGCCATGGAAGACGAATTTGATGACAACGATGAATCAGACCGCGTTTACGTCGTCGCCTACACTGATGAAGGTCAGCCAGTAGCTACCGGGCGTTTTCAAACTATTGATGACACCACCATGCGTCTAGCCCGAATTGCTACTCTAAAGGACTACCGTGGGCAACAGCTTGGTGCTCAGATTATCAAAGCATTGGAAGAATATGGTTCAGCCCGTGGTTATACCAAATCAGTCATTCACAGCGAAATGACAGCTAAGGGCTTCTATGAGCGTCAAGGCTATCAAGTATCGTCAGAACCCTACGAAGAAGATGGCGTTCCTGCAATCACGCTAACAAAGACGTTATCGTAGGTCTTTGCGATCAGGTCCCGCAACGGATCGAATTGTACTAATTACTAAACGAGTTCCAGAAGATTAATTCAAGCCATCAAAAAACACGGTCACTACCAACTGGCAATCGACCGTGTTTTTGCATACAATCATTTTAATTTTCCAAGATAAATTTCTCAATTCCTTGCCCCACACCATCATGATCATTATCAGTGGTTAAGAACCGGGCAACTTGCTTCACATCCGGTAGTCCGTTCGCCATGACGATTGGCATACCTACTAATTTCAACATCGGAATATCGTTGGGACCATCACCAAAGGCCGCTGTTTCGCTTAAATCTAGCTTTTCACGTTTAGCAATGTAGTTTACCCCACGCGACTTTTTGGCAGTGATTGCCGTAATGTCTAAATAAATGTCGCTGGATTTCTGCATCGCCACTCCTGGCAAATCAGCTTCCTGCAAGATGTTCACAATGCCATCCATGACGTCATGCTTCAAGACACAAAAAGTCATTTTATAAATTGGTTTCGGCTGCTCCCAAAAGGTTTCAGGATCAAGCACCGTTGGCTTTTGCGGCATATCTTCTTGGAAGAAAGCCACACCGTCATCCATGTGGGTCACTTGCCAGTCCGTTAAACCAAACAGACTGATACCAGTACCCGGAAACTTAGCTTCGACTAAATCCACGACTCGTTTAGCCACCTGAAAATCCACTGGTGCGTCTTCAATGACCTGTAGTTCGCCATCCTTCACCCGGTAAATCAGGCCACCGTTAAAACCAATCTGTGGTGCAGTTAGTTGCAACGTTTTAATGGCGGCCATCATCTGTCTGGGTGAGCGGGCCGAAACTAACGTAAACGGAATACCCGCCTGTTGAATGGCCGCTTCATTACCAGCAGAAACTTTGCCGTGCCGGTTAAGCAATGTACCGTCCATATCGGAAAAAATATGTTTAATCAAAATCAATTCTCCTTCATTATCACTTATGCCATTAAGTCCTGACTGAATCACTTTAACATAGTGTCATTTCTGAAGGATTTTTGCAACTACTTGGAAGCGTGAGCCTGGCGTTTTGGCCGGTAAATCAGCTCGTAGACACCTAACATCACTAAGAAAACTGCCATGGAAATGATCATGGAAATTCGCGTCGAACCGTTTATCAATAAGAAGATCAGGACGCCGACAAAGAACACGAGACTCATCCAATCTGTGAACGGATAACCTGGCATCCGGAAGGTTTGTGCACCTTCTGGGTGAACGCGCCGATAGCGGATGTGACACCAGATCAAGATCACCCAAACCAGCACAAAGTTAATGGTGGAAACTCCAGAGATCATGGTAAATACGCTGGCAGGCATCAAATAGTTTAGAACGACAATAATTAACAATACCAATGCTGAAAAGTTCAGCGAATTTGTTGGCACGCCGCTCTTGTTGAGCTTTGCCAGCTCTTTTGGCGCGTTACCACCCCAACTAAGGGCGTGCAGCGTACGGCTGGTACTAAATAAACAACTGTTGGTAGCTGATAAAGCTGCGGTCAGCACCACGAAGTTCAAAATACCGGCTGCACCGGCAATACCGATACCAGAGAACACTTGCACGAAGGGGCTAGCGGTCGTTGTAATTCTGTTCCAAGGATAAACACTCATAATAGCAATCATAGACCCTACATAGAACAACCCAATTCTGATGGGCAGACTGTTAATGGCTTTCGGCAAGTTCGCCACTGGATCATTGGTTTCACCAGCGGTCAGCCCTACCATTTCAATCCCAACAAAAGCGAAGACAACCATTTGGAATGCCATCAAAAAACCGTAACCACCCGTTGGGAAGAATCCTCCGTGACTGACTAAGTTACTGAATGAAGCCGTCTGACCGTCCACTTTGGTGTGCAGGATGGCTAGTGCGAACCCCACAACGACCAACACAATAATAGCAGCCACTTTGATCATGGAGAACCACGATTCCATTTCCCCAAAAGCCTTCACGTTGATTCGGTTGGTGAAGTACAGGAAGATAAGAATCACAAATGGTGCTATCCATTGCGGTACCGATGGAAACCAGAACTTAATGTAGATCCCGGTAGCGGTCAAATCCGCCATGGCCAGACTGATCCAGCAGAACCAGTACAGCCAGCCAGTCACGAATTCCATTCGATCACCTAAATACTGACTAACAAAGTCCAAGAAGGAATGTTTGCTTGTGTCGGACAATAACAGTTCACCGATGGCTCGCATCATAAAGAAACAGAAGAGGCCGACAATCAAATACGCCAGAATAATTGACGGACCTGATGTATGAATGGCACTGCCTGATCCCAGAAACAGTCCGGTTCCGATGGCACCACCAATGGCAATCATTTGAATATGCCTGCTCTGCAACGAGCGTGATAACTTTTGATCCTTATTTTTCATAACAAACTCCTCTTCTGAACGCAAAAACGACGCCCCTTAGCACTCACTATCTGAGTACCAAGGGGCGTCGTAACGCTGTTCCACCCAAGTTCACAGTTCCTATTGAACTGCCTCTAATCGCTGATATTGGTTGCGCAACCAAGTGTTTCTGCCATATTAACACTGCTGGTTTTCAGCCTTCCCCAGCTCTCTGTGAAGTATTATTATATTCTCATTGTACTTTAATTTTATTAAAATACAAGGCTTTTTTCTTAGCAAGCGCGTTCAAGCGAGGAGTATTGGGGAAATTTATTTATTTACAACGAATTTAGCGTCTTTACCACCGTCGACCAGCACAACGTTGCCAGCAACAATGTTAGCCATGGCATCACGTGCTTCTACAGTAGCGTTCCCAACGTGAGGTGTCAGGATAACGTTCTTCAATGACTTGAAGCCATCGTCAACGTTTGGCTCTTTTTCGTAAACATCCAAAGCAGCACCAGCGATTTCACCGGACTTCAAAGCATCTAGCAAAGCTGCTTCGTCAACGATTGGCCCACGACCAACGTTAACGATGTAAGCTGTCCTCTTCATTGCTTTGAAAGCAGCTGCATCAAATTTGTGCAGGGTATCAGGTGTTTGAGGTGCGTTAATGGTGATAAAGTCACTGGTTTTGATCAATTCATCCAAAGGCTTGTACGTTACCTTCATGGAACGCTCTTCTGGATCTGAAAGACGGTTTGGCTTGTAGTACTGAACGTTCATGCCCAGTGCGTTAGCCTTCCGTGCAACATCGCTCCCAATGTTACCAAGTCCGAAGATACCCAGTGTTTTGCCAGCAATTTCATGGCCCAAGAAGTACAGTGGTGCCCAGCCAGGGAAGCCTTCATTACGCATCTTTTGATCACCTTCAACAACTCGGTGGCTCAGTGCTAACATCAGGCCAATAGTGACTTCGGCAACGGCGTTTGTGGAAACCGCTGGTGTGTTCGTCACTGGAATACCCTTCTCCTTAGCATAAGCAGTATCAATGTTATTGAAACCTGCCCCAAAGTTAGCGATTAACTTCAGCTTTGGTGCGGCATCAATGATTTCTTTATCTACTTTTGTCGACAATGGTGTGATCAAGAAATCGATATCACTGACGTTTTTCAGTAGTTCGTCGTGAGAGATCAAACCATCGCCTTCGTAAACACTGACATCCAACCCAGCGCTTTTCAGTTGTTGAGTTGCCACTTCTGGTAATTGAGCTGATAAATAGACTTTACTCATAATCAAGGCCTCCTGTATTTTTGTTACCGCTTTCATTATCTACCAAAACGGCATAAAGTGCAATTTTGTGAAACGATATAACGATTAGATATTTTTAATGTGCGGAAAATTAAAAACAGCCTGGAATCAATCCCAAGCTGCTTCACTACTCTGATACTGTTTTTGACCGATTAACAAAAGCTTCAATAATTGTGAATTCATCCGCATTTACCTTATACAACAGTTCCGGATGCCATTGAACCGCTAAAATTAAATCGTTATCCTTGCTTTCCACGGCTTCAATCACACCATCACCAGCTGTGGCAGTGACCTTAAGCTGTGGTGCTAACTTCCGAACCGATTGGTGGTGGAAACTATTTACTAGCACACGCGGCTGGCCGTGGAAAATGGTCTGCAACATCGACCCTTCCGCGATATCAACATAGTGCGACCCCTGATCAGACGGCGCCTTTTGCTGGTGCTGATAGGTCTGATGGTCAATTTGCGTGGCAATATCCTGATAGATGTCACCACCCAGTGCGATGTTAACAACCTGCGCGCCACGGCAGATACCTAAAATTGGCTTCTCGGCAGCAACTGCCAAATTAGTCAGTGTTATTTCAGTCGCATCCAAAAGATCGTCAGCTTCATCCATCTGCGGTATCGGCTCTTCACCAAAGAAACGTGGTGCCACATCCGGGCCGCCTGGCAACAATAGTCCATCAATCAGTTCACTATATTCAGCTGCCAAATCTGGTTCCCGAGTTGGAATCATTACAGGCACGCCGCCAGCTTTCACAATTGCGGCCACCTCATTTTGATTAACAGTGTTGCGGTACGAATCACCCACTAACCGACGTTCAGCCGGAATACCAATAATTGGTTTTGCCATGTCGACACCCCTCACTCATTTTATTGGAGATAGCTTAAGACCAACGCACTATGTTGTCAATCATCAGTTCAACCAAAGTGTATTGCCAATTGAAATTGTGCAACCCAAAAAGGACGACTTTTCAAGTCCCCCTTCTTAATGTGCTCATCCAAATTTGATTGAGCTAACTCATATTCATTTTAAATTACTTAACATGCACTGTTTTGGTACTAGTCACTGAACTAAAATGACCATGGCTGTAATTGCCGACAGTGACCTTAACCGTTTTAGCTTTTGGCGCGTACACTGACTTGTTAAAGTTGCGCTTACTGCTCAACTTAGCATATTTGTTTCCTTTGTAGGTGTTGACGCGAACGTACTTAGCCGACTTGTAAAGTTTAACTGAACCAGTGACTTTGACGTACTTCTTTGAGACTTTTTTAACGGATAGTTTGGAGATGTAGCTCTTTTTGGCAGGTGCTTTTTTGGTGGTTGTCTTTCTAATATAAGTTTTTGGCTTTGAGGCAACACCATCAAAGTTGTTACCGTAGTTCAGAACGGCGCTGTCTAATGCATCAGCATAGCCGCTTAAATCATTGTCGATATCACTATAACCATCGTCAACATTGGAAATGGCGATTTCTCCATTAATTTTGTTGCCCATTGAATCTAACTGACTCTGTTCACCAGAAGTAAGCCGACTTTTGAACACATTATACGTTGCTTCAAGCGCACTTAGATTTTCAACTGCTTGTTCTTTGGTATCAGTGTCTTCATATGCAGCAAGTCCAAGATTGTACAAATAATCATCAAAACTTCCGTTCTCTTCATACGCTTGCTTGTCGTTAGGATCTGGAAAATCATCGGTGACATCACTTTGGACATCCGTCGACGCCTTCCCCAACGCACCCTTCACACCACTGATATCACTTTGATATTGTACGTATAAAATTTTTGTTGATGCTTGTGCCTGTGTCGTTGTCAACACGTTAGGAATCTGCGTAAACACGCCACCAACTAATGTTGCCCCTAATACGACTGTTACAGTCTTTTTCCAAACATTCCTAGTCATCAAAAATGACCTCCTCAAGTAATAGTTACGAAAACACGACTCGATTATAGGTCTATAAGTATAAAAATGAAAGTTGCTTTCAACCGATACACTTATTGCCGTTATTCCTATATGTACGGCGTTCGTCAGTGGAGACGAGCGCTTTTTAATTCTAAAACCGGTTCATAAGCGCTTAAATATCAGTATTAAGCTTCCAGCATTGCTTTCACAACACCGTCAATATCCTCACTTTGTGCGATCATGGAAATCACAGCTGAACCCGCTGCACCTGTGTTGATCACATCGCTCAAATCATCAACGGTAATCCCACCAATGGCAACGATTGGCCGATCAGTCAGACTGACTAATTGCTTTAACCCATCGAAACCAATCACGGGGTCAGCATCCGCCTTCGACCCAGTTGGATGAATCGGGCCACTACCATAGTAATCGATACCCTCAATGACATTAGCGGCTTCAACCTCTTCAGCATTCGAGCAAGATAAACCGACAATCATCTGGTCGCCAACTTCTGTAACAACCTGCTGAATCTTTTCATCAGATTGCCCCACGTGAATCCCGTCAGCGTTAACTTGTTTTGCCAACTCGACGTTATCATCCACGATAAACGGAATCCCCGCTTCGGCGCAACGGCCACGTAATTTCATGGCCATTGCTGCGCGATCAATCGGTGACAAGGTTGAAGCATTGCCCTTATCACGAAATTGAAAAGCTGTGATACCCGCTTTAATGGCCTGCTCAATGATGGTTTCGAACTGACCTTCAGGCACATCTTGAGAACCGCAGACAAAGTAAGCTTTCAACATTTCTGGTTTGAATTTCATTTGCCCGAATGCTCCTCTCCGTAAGCCCAATGGTTCAGTGGCCCATGACCATGACCAACTTGGATAGTATTGCGAATAGCAGCTTCAACGAAGTCCTTCGCCACCCGAATAGCCGATTCAATGTCTTTGCCCTTGGCAATCTCCGCAGTCATAGCACTAGACAGCGTATCGCCAGTACCATGAGTTCGAACGGTGTCAACTCGAGGCGCGCTGAGCCAGAATTCTTTACCATTTTCCAGCAAAACATAATCGGTCACTTTATCGGTATCGCCGTGACCACCCTTGATCATAACGTTCTTAACACCAGTTGCACGGATCTGCTTAGCAGCCGCCTGCATGTCTTCGGGTGTCTTGATAGTCATATCAGTTAGCCGTTCCGCCTCTGGTAAATTAGGTGTGACAACGGTCGCTAGCGGCAATAAATCACGCTTAACGGTGTCAATCGCATCATCAGCCAGTAACGGCGCACCGCCCTTAGCAATCATAACGGGATCCACGATCAGCGGTCCCAAGTCATATTTCTTCAGATTCTCAACGACGATTTCCACGTGTTCTGCATCCGCCAGCATCCCCGTCTTGCAGGCTTTAATTTTCAAATCACCCGCCACTGACGCAAACTGTTCATCGATTAATTTCTTAGATAATGCAGCAAAATCTTGCACACCAATGGTATTCTGTGCGGTTACAGCTACAATCACTGCAGCACTAAATACGTGACGTTCCTGCATGGTCTTGATATCGGCCATAACGCCAGCACCACCACCGGAATCAGTCCCAGCAATCGTGAGTGTTTGTGGAAATGAATTAACTTCCTCAGCCATCTTAAATGTCACACCTTTCAGTCAAATTGGGCAATCTTTTCAATATCAGCAACGGATGCTAAATGCAATTCGTCCATTAAGCGAGCAGAGAAAGTACCTGGCCGTTCCTCTTTCAGCTGATCAGCAACGATCTGGCCGATTGAAGCAAAGACCAAGCAAGCTGTTTGAGCAGCTTCAAAGTAGTCACCATCACTGACCGCACAAAAGGCACCCACAATACTGCTGAGCATATCGCCAGAACCAACGTGTAACTGGAACAGCGGCGTGCCGTTAAATACTCGGGCAACGTGTTCACCATCGGTAATGACATCCGTGGCACCACTAAGAATAACGACACAATTCTGTTTCTTAGCAGCAGCTTTAGCGATTTCCACCACGTCTTGATTGCCGGAACCAGCATCGATGCCCTTCGCGTCCCAGGCAACATCTGCCAAAGCGGCGATTTCACCAGCGTTCCCACGAATAACGTCCACTTGGAACTGGCTCATCAAATCAAGGGCAACTTTCTTACGGTAACTAATGGCACCAACCGCCACTGGATCAATAACTAACGGTTTGTGCTGTGCGTTAGCAGCTTTGCCCATAGCTAAAATATGGTCTACTTGCGGCTTAGAAAAAGCTCCAAGGTTCAAAGCAACGGCATTACTGATACCCACCATTTCATCGGTTTCAGCAATTTCTTCGGACATAATGGGTGACGCACCAATGGCGTTAATGCCATTAGCCACATCTTGAACGGTGACAAAGTTTGAAATGTTAAGGACAACGGGATTGGTCTCGCGAATCTGATTCAGCAAATCGATTTTCATGAAAAATCCTCCCAAAATTTTAGTACAAACAACAGTCAGATACTAAAAAAAGTCGAGCTAATCAAAACGTTAGCTCGACTCTTCACCAGTAAAACTGGTCCGAATTGAACACGTTCCTTCGCAAGTCTGAACTTACAGGTTCAAAGGGATAGTGCGAGCACATCTCAGCCCCAGAAAAAAGTGGGACACCCCTCGTGTTGTTTGGCTTAATTGTAAAAGAAAAAGGGTGTGGAAGCAAGCGCTTAGAGAGCGGAGTGTAAGGGACGGGCGCCAAAAATCCCGAACTTGGATTTTAGGTGGCTGTCACTTACATGCAGCTCTCTGCTTGCTGTAACCCGACTAAATCAGGGTGTGGAAGCAAGCGACTAGAGACTGAAAACTAAGACGCTTTCGGCAAAAATCCTGGGCTTGGATTTATGCCGGAAGTGACTTAGACGTAAGTCTCTGCTTGCTGTAACCCAACTACTCTACATAAAAGAAAAGAGCCCAGCCCCAAAAGGTTGAACTCTTCCAAACATAAATTCTAAAACGACACCGCATCCGGATCCATCGCTGACCCAGCAGCACCCTGGAACCCGTCAATCTTCTTCATGTCATCTTCACTAATTTCAAAGTCAAAGATGTCAGCATTCGACTTAATATATTCAGCGTGCACAGACTTTGGCAGTGGCAAGAAGCCGTGCTGTAAGTGCCAGCGTAGGACTAATTGTGGTACAGACTTATTGTATTTCTCAGCAATCTCTTTCAGTCCATCAATCTGGAAAATCTTACCAGTTCCAAATGGACTGTATGCCTCTGATAAAATATCGTGTGCGTTATTATATTCCACAACGCTTGGCTGCAGATCGGATGGATTCAAGAAAATCTGGTTAACCATTGGCGCAATCTTAGCGGTCTTCAGCAAGGCATCCAAATGTTTAGGCCGGAAGTTTGAAACCCCGATAGCCTTCACTAAACCTTCCTCATAAGCTTCTTCCATAGCTTTCCAAGTCTCAGCATTAGCTTCTTCCCAGTTATCACGAAAAGCAACTGGATTTGGCCAGTGAATCAAGTAAAGATCAACGTATTCCAAACCTAATTTGGATAGAGAGGTCCCAATGGCTTGCTTCGCTTTTTCATAGCCGTGATCAGCATTCCATAATTTCGTGGTCACGAATAAATCTTCGCGTTTCACACCAGAATCGTGGATTGCTCGACCAACGCTTTCTTCATTCCCATAAGCAGCAGCCGTATCAATGTGACGGTAGCCCGCTTTCAAGGCATCTAATACTGACTGGTAAGCAACATCGCCATCTGGCGTCTGCCAAGTGCCAAGTCCAATAACCGGAATCTTAGTCCCGTTGCTGAGTGTATAAGTATCTGTGAGAGCCATACCAAGTCCTCCTTTATGATTAAAAAACGGTAAACTCAAGTCTTAACAACTTTGAGTTTACCGTTTTTTTGAAGTTTGACGCAAGTGATTAGGCTTACGCAACCTGGTTAATCTTTCTTCATCCACTTACGGAATTTATTAATGATGTAGCCCAGCACGATGAGAACTGCTAGACCTTCAATAATCCACATGATCATCTGTTTCCAGTTAATGCCAGGTTTGGCAATCTTAGCTGCTTTGCCATCTTTGTCAGTTACCGTAAATAATCGGTCAAATTTCCAAGACCCATTGTCTGCTTTCACAGTCATTTTCAACCGGTATTGTCCTGATTTGAGTACTTTACCATCCAAAGTTGGCATCTGGTATCCAAAACTGGAATTAGGCGCAAAGTTCAACATCTTTTGGTTAACTTTGGCAACGGTCTTATCACCTTCACCAGTAACAGTCGCTTTAAGGTAAACTGTTCCAATAATTGTCGGTTGATTATTTTGTAAATTAACTTGAATTCTTGGCAATCCGTTATTTCCAACGTATTTAGTCCCCCTATACAGTAAATCGGGAGTTACTTTTTGTGTTGATTCGATTAACCGCGTGGCAACAGCATAATGAGCCAAATTATTAATTTGACCACTCTTTTTTGCCTGATTTGCAGCGCTTGCTGAATAAACTACAAAGCCACCTAAAACTGTCCCTTCAAAAGACTGTTTCGGTACTGCCAATTTAAAGGAAACTACTGAACGGCTTTTACCCGCGACCCAAATCTGTTTTCCAGTTTGATTCCCCAACATGTCCGTAAACGACGTTGTAGCTGAAGCATCTTTTTTGGCATGCACAGAATAATCAATAATCCCGTTTTCATTAGTTGTTGCATTATTTGGTAGGATGTTAAATTGCTGACGTTTACTGCTACTGTTAATAATTTGTAAACGCAAGATCTGATTAGTACCGGGTTTTACTTTTAAATCAAAATAACTGGCTTGAGGATTATTATTTGCGGTCAAAACCGGTTTTACTTGAAAGTCATTTACTGATTTTTTAGCCTGTGCCTTAACATCACTGATACTGAATATTCCTGTAACGAACACCAAAATAATTAAGCAAACTTTTAAGATTTTTTTCATATTACTTACTTGGAGTAGCTGTAGTGCTTGAAGTTGGACCAGACGTTACCGTCCAAGTAATGTTGGCGTTATAACTAGCCTTGGCCATAGGAACACTCAAAACGTGTAATGTGATATCAGAGAAAGCCATATTCCACTTACCAACACCTTGACCACTTTTAGCAGTTATAATGTTATCAGCAATACCATTAACATTTAATGTTGCAGTTGCATCTGAACTATCTAGTGCATCACCAACTTTAGTACCTGCTGGAGATGCGCTTGGAGTCTTCACGGCCATATATGAATTAGGGAAAGCATTCGTTGCTGTATCATTACTGCCTGCAACACTAAAAGAACCAAGGCTTGCAGTTACATTCCAACCAGAAGCAGTTCCAGTCTCATCGTTAACAATCAAATCTTGATTGGCAGTCCCCCGTTCAAAGTTTTTCCTGCGGTCGTAATACCAGCACCAAACGTAAAATTAGGGACTTGATCCAGGCTTAGCGTTCCATCACCAGTTGGACTGGGTGTTACATTGACAGTTGCAGTCGAAGTTTTTGTTGTATCCGCATGCCCCACAACAGGCACTGCCAAAACACCTAACAAAGCCCCCGTACTCATAAGTACCGTACTAAACTTTTTTAAATTAATCATATAAATTAAGCTCTCCTTTAAATCAAACAAACCGAATCAGACATACGTCATTTGTATCCCCAAATAGACACATGTCTTCAACCTAGTCTCATTTATAAAAATAGTCAATAGAAGTTTAATAATATTATGCTAATGCTTTTCTTATCTTAAAAGCATTTCACATGGTAGTTATGCCATTAATTATAAAATTTAACACTTACAAAAAATTAGAAGCATGTAAATAATTGAGCATATGACGTCCACTACTCTAGCAAGGGATTGCGCTCTTAATAATCATTATTTTAGATTTTTATCTTGCTCTACAAGTGATGAAATATTGGGTTAAATTTACATTCTTTTCAAACTATTTAGAATTTAAGCCTTTAATAAAAATAAAAAATCCATTTTCAAGCATAATCTGCTTGGAAATGGATTTTACCTCTAAATTTTAGATTTAAATACTTGGTGTTGCACTAAGCCAATCATATTGTAGCAACTGGTGCGTGCCTTTTGTGACTGGCAACCAGATCTTTGCCTTGGCGATATCTTTCATGCTCTGCCAGAAGGACTTATCTTCTTTTGTCACACCACTGGGTTTAATTTGAATTAAATCATTATTTTCGGTTTTTGCGGTCATTTGAGACTCATTGACGTCAACTAGCTGAACGGCAATGGTCTCAATTTCTGAATTATCAAGTAACATTTCTATCAATCCTTTCGAAAATAGCATCCTTGATATTACAATATTAAGAATACCAACCAAATATCTCGAAACTGTGAAGAAATTGTTGGGAAATGGTTAAGACGTCACTTTCATTTATTTTCAAAAAATATTTACTAAAATTTTCCGGCTAGAAAGCGTATAATAATAGATGATAAAGCGTTTACACAAGGAGGATTTTTTGATGCAAATTACATCCGATATTTTTGGTCAACACGACGGCCAAAACATTAACCGTTACACAATCACCAATGCTGCTGGTAACTTCATCCAAGTAAGTGAACTTGGCGCAACTTGGACGAACTACAACGTTAACAATCATCCACTGATTGTTCATTTCGATAAACTTTCTGATTATGAAGACCCCGCTGCATCCTGTCTAGGGATGGCTATCGGACGGGTAGCCGGCCGAATCACCAAGGCCCAAGCACCAATCGATGGTAAAGAATACCACTTTGATGCCAATGAAAACGGCAACACCTTACATGGTGGCCCTCATGGCTTTGACAGCTTCGTTTGGAAGGCTGAACAGTCTGTTCGTGAACACGACGCAAGCGTCACTTTCTCACGCAACATCGCTAGCTCAGAAGACAATTTCCCTGGCGATTTAGACGTTCGCATCACTTACACCTTCAACGATGATAACGACGTCTCAATCAACTTCAGTGCAGCTTCAACGGCAGCAACACTGTTTAACCCAACTTGCCACATCTACTGGAACTTGACTGAGGGTCAAAAGACTTTGGATGATCAATTATTTAAGGTCAACAGTACTCGTCGTTTGGAATTAGCCTCAGATAAGGTGCCAACTGGTAAGTTCGCTAAACTCACTGGTACCGGCTACGACTTCTCTACACCTCGTGATATTCCTAGCGCGCTGGCAGACATCAAGTCACAGTACGATAAGGACGAAATCGATGACGTTTATGAAGTAACTCCAAGTGATACTGATCCAATCGCTGTTTTAAGCGATAAATCAAGCAATCGTCACGTCGCCATCTACTCAGACCGTAACGCACTGGTGGTTTACACCGCTAACCTTCCCGAAGGCGGTCAACCATACAATGCCTTGGCTACTGAAGCTCAAACGTTGCCAGATGCCCCTAACCATGACGGTTTTGGCGACATCACTTTGCACCCAGGCGACTTGAAGTCTTACACGATCAAATACCATTATTATGAAGAATAATCTTCATTTTTGAACATGAAAAGAGCGGTTCAGCTTGTGCTGAACCGCTCTTTTACGCTACAATACGGAAGACGTGAGACTCACAACACAATATAGATAGGAATAAACCATTGAATACAAATCAACCGCAACATCGTTACCATCATTCAAATAACCATCAACCGCGACCGCACCAGCAAACTGGCGTCCAGGTCACCCTTGGTCAGCGTTTTCCACTGACCATCAAACGCTTAGGTATCAACGGCGAAGGCATCGGCTACTTCAAACGCAAGCTGGTCTTCGTTAAAGGCGCCTTACCAAACGAAGTTATCGTAGCTGAAGTCACTGGCATCAAACCCTCATTTCTAACGGCTAAGATTCACCGGCTGAAGACTCCTAGTCCAGATCGAGTGAAACCACGTGACGACTATGCCGCAGAAGTCGGTGGCTTTGAGCTGGAGCATCTAGCTTACCCAGCGCAATTAGACTTTAAACGTGATGTGGTACTACAGTCACTGGAAAAATTTCAGCCTAAGGGTTACCGAAATTTTGAGTTAAAGCCCACCATTGGCATGGATAACCCCTATGAATACCGCAACAAGGCTCAGTTCCAAGTTCGTCGGGACGAAGACGGCCATGTGATTGCTGGTCTTTACCGGGAACGTAGTCATGACCTAGTTGATCTAAAGACCTGTTCTGTTCAAATGCCAGCGACCATGCGTGTCATCCGTGGCGTCGTGGCTTTAATGGAAGAATTAGACGTCAGCACCTACGATGAAAAACGTGGCACTGGCCTAGTTCGGACGGTGGTTGTTCGGGTCGCTAAGGGAACTGATGAAGTCCAAGTGGTCTTCGTCACTGCCAAAGCACCTTTCCCACAAGAAGCCGAGATGGTCGATCAACTGCTAACCAAGTTCCCCGAAGTCGTTTCCATCATGCAAAATATCAATAATGATAAAACTTCGCTTATTTGGGGTGAAAAAACCACGTTACTTGCTGGCAAACCGCAAATTCGCGAGATCCTCAATGGCCTACAGTTCAACTTATCCGCACGGGCCTTCTTACAGTTGAATCCTTACCAAACCGTGCGACTTTACGATGAAGCGTTAAAAGCACTAGCCTTGTCCGATAACGAAACCGTAATCGATGCCTATTCTGGTGTGGGTACCATTGGTTTATCTATTGCCCACGCCGCTAAAGAAGTGCGCGGAATGGATGTGATTGCTGACGCCGTTGACGACGCCAACGAAAACGCCCGAATCAACAACATTGATAACGTGCATTACGAAACCGGCACGGCTGAAACAGTCATTCCCAAATGGCTCAATGAAGGCTTCCGACCAGATGCACTCATCGTTGATCCACCCCGTACTGGCTTAGATGATGGTTTAATCAATGCCATTTTAAGTGCCAAACCGAAAAAATTTGTCTACATTTCCTGCAACCCCTCTACTCTGGCACGTGATTTAGTAAAATTAACCAATCAGTACCACGTAGACTACATTCAATCAGTTGATATGATGCCGCAAACCGCTCGTTGTGAAGCCGTTGTGAAATTTACTCGGGCTTAACGGTAGCCAAAAATTGCATTTAGGCTTATCATAGTGAAATAAACTGTTTGACCAAGTTTGACTTTTAAAAGATTCAGTGTAGAAAAGAGGGTTTAAATGCAAAATCCATTTGGAAACGGCGATAACGGCGACAATAACGAAGGCCCAAACGGTATTCCAGTGCCGCCTAACTATGCTACCGTTGTAAAAGAAGGGAATGGCGATATCCGTATCGGCAAAGTCGGTTTCTCGTATACGACCTTTCTCTTTTCCTTCCTCGTTCCCATCTTTCGAGGAGATTGGTATAATTTCCTGTGTATGATCGGTGTGAACCTTGGGATTGTCTTAGGACTTTATTCCATTCACTTTTCTTCTATGCAGACCTTTAGTACGGTTACCAGCGTTCTTCAATTCGCATTGAGTTTCGTTTGGGGCTACTTGTACAATCTGATGTATTTCCGTCACTTGTTCAATCGTGGCTTTAAACCGGCTACGCAACGATCAAAAGATCTGCTGGAAAAAAGCGGCTACTTGAAAACCCAAAAAGACTAAACGTTTAACACAACTCAGTAGTTCCCAATTAAACATAAAGAAACGTCATCCCA